>CAYYVB010000075.1:0-10828 GCA_964475035.1 uncultured Opitutaceae bacterium
TACGACAAGACCGCCGGCGGCCTCCACCATCTCGGCCGCATGCTCGACAAGATCCGCCTGCAGCTCGCGGGCCGGCTCCCCGAGGATTTTCAGCGCAACTACGGCCTCTCGGTCGGGCTCGACGGCCAGCTCTGCGGCTTCCTCAACGTGAAATTCGAGGACGTCGAGGCGCGCGTGCGCGAGGGCGGCACGGACGCGGAGATCGCCGAGTGGATCTTCAGCCGCGGCCTCCGGCCCAACCGCACGCAGACGATGGTGTGGAACGAGCACGCGCGTAAACTCGGCTGGAACGACCGCATCGGCGCCTACCTGCGCCAGCTCAAGGCCGAGGCCGGTTTCGCGCACGTGACGGCGAACACATCGTTCGACCTGATCGAGCTGAGCGAGGACCGTGTCCCACCGCCGCCGCGCGAGTGACGGTCCGGCCTGCGCGCGGACCTTTTTCGAGGTGGTTTGGCCTTTCGTGACCGCGCACCGCAGCGGCCAGCTTCGGCGACGCAACACATGGAACGTCACGAACAAATTCCCATTCCCGATCTCGGCACCTTCGTGCAGCGATGCCTCACCGACGGCGCGCAGATCATCATCATCTCACGCAACACCGACGGCACGACCTGCACGGTGAGTCTGCAACGGCACTGACCGCGCGCGAAAGATTCCCTACCCCGCCCACGGAGCCCCAGGCGGGCCGAAACGGGTGTCGGGGGCGAAGCACAGGCCGAAATGCTCCGCGAGCAAGGCGAGCACGTGGGCACCGTCGCGCACGGGCTCGCGGTGCAGGATCTCGCCGCCGCGGCGGTGCACGAAGCCGTCCGGGCGCAGGCCCTTGCGCGTGCCGTCGCCGAGCGCGAGGCCGATGGTGAGGTTGTGCCGGAAATGCGAGGCCGGGCTCGCGCTCGTCCACCAGTTGGCGAGCTCCCAGTCGATCGGGTGCATCTCATCGGTCGTGAACTCCACGACATCGCCCCACTCGTCGCCGAGCTTCATCTGATGGAACAGGCGCCCGCCCTCGTCGACGAAGCGCCGCGGCTCGTGCGGCGTGCTCTGCTCGGGGCCGAACACGAGCGCCAGCGGGCGCGTGAGCGAGGCCGCGCCGAGCCCGGCGTCGGCGACGAAATCACCCTCGGGCAGATGCACGCGGAGGAACAGGTGTGTGCGCGCGGGCACGACGTCGCGCGGGACCTGCCAGCGGACGCGTCCGCCGAGCGGCGTGACGCGGTAGCCGAGCGCGCGCAGGGCGAGGAGGAAGAGGCTGTTCTGCTCGAAGCAGTAGCCGCCGCGCCCGCCGTGGACGAGTTTGGCCATGAGCGCGGCCGGCGTGAGCACGATCGGCCGGCCGAGGAGGACGTCGAGATTTTCGAAGGGGATCGTCGTCGTGTGGTGCCAGAGGAGCGCGGTGAGCGTGTCGAGCGTCGGCGTGCTCGGGCCGGTGTAGCCGAGGCGCGCGAGGTAGGCGTCGAGATCGAAGCCGGCGGCGGACGGAGGAGCGGACATGCGCGGCAGGGTGGAGAAAATCAGGCGCGCTGACCAGTGGCCGTTCGGAGAAGAAGCGGCGCTGTGCCGGGCTTGAATGGAAATGTGCGCTCAGCCGACTTACGTCGGCTGCTACCGGCCTTACGCTTCCGCCGTCGCGGCCATCGTCTCGCCGTCGCGCAGCATGCGGGCGAGCTCGCGGTGGTCGGTCTTGCCGGAGCCGAGCTTCGGGATCGCATGGACGAAACGCAGCTCGCGCGGGGCGCAGAGGTTGCTCAGGCCCTTGGCGCGGATGGCGGCGCGGAGATCGGCGAGCTGGAGGCGCGGCTCGTTGGCGAGGGCGACGAGCTTCTCGCCTTTCTCGGCGTCGGGCACGGCGACGACGGCGACGGTGCAGCGCAGGCCGTAGTGCGCCGTGAAGGCGCCGGCGAGCGCGTCCTCGACCGCGGTGAGCGAGATCATCTCGCCGCTGACCTTGGCGAAGCGCTTCATGCGGCCGAGCACGGTGATGTAGCCGTCCTCGTCGACCTTCGCGATGTCGCCGGTGTCATACCAGCCGCCGAGCGCCTGGAACTTCGCGTCGGCGTCGGCGTTGAGATAGCCTTTCATCATCGCGGGCGTGCGGACGAAGAGTCGGCCGCCCTCGGTCACGCCCTCGACGGGCTCGGTGCGCCACTCGATGCCGGGGAGCAGGCGGCCGGCGGTGTAGGTGTTGGGGTCCATCTTGGTGTTGATGCACAACACCGGGCCGCACTCGGTCGCGCCATAGCCCTCGTGGATGCGCACGCCGAACTTGCGCGAGTAGGTCTCGAACGTCGCGGTCTGGACCTTCTCCGCGCCGGCGACGAGGTAGCGCACGGTATGGAAATCATACGGGTGCGCCTTGCGGGCGTAGCCGTTGAGAAACGTGTTCGTGCCGAGAAGGATCGAGCAGTTCTTCTCGTAGACGACGGTCGGCACGATGCGGTAGTGGAGGGGCGAGGGGTAGTTGAAGACGTAGCAGCCGCGCACGAGCGGGGCGATGATGCCCCCGACGAGGCCGAAGCTGTGGAAGAAGGGCAGCGCGTTGAAGAACCGGTCCTCGTCGCGCAGATCGGCGGCGACGAAGATCTGCCGCAGATTCGCCAGCAGGCCGCGGTGCGTGAGCTGCACGCCCTTCGGGATGCCCTCGGAGCCGCTGGTGAAGATGATCGCCGCGGTGTCCTCCGCCGCGACGGGCGCCCGGCGCAGCACGCGGCCGACGGAGAGGAGGTTGCCGGCGGCGGCGGCGAGCTTCGTGGCCGCGCCGATGCCCGCGCGGATGTCCTCGAGGTAGATGAACTGCAGGCCGGCCTCCGCAAGCGGCGCGAGGTTGAGCTTGGCCTTCTCGAGGAAGAGGCGCGACGTGAGCACCTGCTTCAGCCCGGCCAGTTGCGCGCAACTCACCATCACCGGGCCGCCGCTCGAGTAGTTGAGGTAGGCGGGCGTCTTGCCGAGCGACCAGAGGGCGAGCGTCGTGACCATCGCGCCGTTGACCGTCGGCAGCATCACGCCGATGCGCTCGCCGCGTTCCGCGGAAAAGTGCGGCGCGAGGGCGCCGGCGAGGACCTCGGTGCCGATCATCAGCTTGCGGTAGGTGAGCTCGGTCCAGGAAAGATCCTCGGCGATGATCTTGCCCGGCAGCGCGGCCGCCATCTCGGCGATGGCGGCGGGCAGGGTGGCCGGACCGAAGCGCATCTCGGTCTGGAATTGCTGGAGCATCATCTGGTCGCGCAGCCATTGCGTGAGCTTCTGGCGGGCGACGTTGTGCGCGAGGTGCGAATAATCGGGTGCGGCCAGCGGCGGGCTGAAGTGGACGGAGAGCTGCGGGAACCACTTCGTCCAGCCGGTGTGGCGCACCCAGCGGACGCGGACGGCGTTGCGCAGGTAACAGGTGACGACCTTCGCGCCCGTGCGGTGCACGAGGAACGCCGTGCCGTCGTAGAGGCGCATGAGGTTCGTCGTGTTGCTGATGCGGCCCTCGGGGAAGAGGACGAGCTTGCCGCCGCGCTCGAGGTGCTCGGCCATGCCGCGGACGGCGTAGGACGAGGTGTTGTCCACCGGGAACGTGCGGGAGTTGATCATCATCTTGCGATGGATCCACGTCGTCTGCGCGGTGGTGGAGGAGGCGACGAACTTCCAGCTGTCGTCGAGGCACACGAGCACGAGCGCCCAGTCGAGCCACGAGGTGTGGTTGGGACAGAGGAGCATCGGCCCCGGGCCGTGGAGCGCGTCGGCGCCCTCGACACGGACGCGGAAAAACAGCCGGAGCAGGAAGCGGATCAGCGAAATCATGCGCGGGGGGCGAGGGTGACGGACGGGCCGGAGCGAAGCCGGATGCGGAAGCAAACCCCGCCACCCCGCCACCGCAAAGCCAAAAGCGCAGCGCGAGGTGAAGCCGTAGCAGCCGTCGCAAGATGGTTGGTGGTGCGCGGGTGTTGGTTCAGCCGACTTACGTCGGCTGCTGCGTCGGAGAACCGCACCCGGCAGGTTGCGCGCTTGCGCGCAACGTGGAGAGCGCGCGCAACGTGGCGCGCGAGCGCGCCACCTACCTCAAGGCACCGTTCACTCCGTCGTTCGCTCCGCTCCCGCTCACTCGGCGGGCACGAGGCGGATGATGCGGTCGGGCTGGTTGACGGCGAGGTAGAGGAAGCCGTCGGGTCCGTTCGCCACGTCGCGCAGGCGGCCGAGGTCGCGCAACACCACTTCCTGATGCTTCACGCGATCGCCGCTGACCACGAGCCGGCGCAACTCCTGTTGGGCGAGCGCCGTGACGAAAAGCTGGTTCGTCCAGTGCGGGAATTTTTCGCCCGTGTAGAAATCGATCCCGCACACGGCGATCGAGGGCGTCCAGTGGAGCACCGAGGCCTCGAGCCCGGGGCGCGAGGTCTCGGGCGTGATCGGCGTGCCGTTGTAGTTCATGCCGTGCGTGACGAGGGGCCAGCCGTAGTTGGCGCCACGGCGGATCACGTTCAACTCGTCGCCGCCGCGCGGGCCGTGTTCGGTCGACCAGAGCAGGCCGGTGCGCGGATCGAAGTCGAGGCCCTGCGGATTGCGGTTGCCGAGCGTCCAGACCGTGGCGAACGCATCCGCGCGGCCCGCGAAGGGATTGTCCGCGGGCACGCGGCCGTCGTCGTGCAGGCGGTGGACCTTGCCGACGGGCAGACGCAGGTCCTGCGCGTCGTCCTGGCGGCCGCGATCGCCGAGCGTGAAATAAAGATACCCGTCGCGATCGAATGCGATGCGGCAGCCGAAATGCACGCCGCCACCCGGCCGGTAGTGCTCGGGCCGCGCCTGCCAGATCGTTTCCTGGTCGACCCATGCGCCGTCGCGCAACCGTCCGCGCACGAGCTTCGTCAGGCTCACGGCTTGGCCATCGCGCTCGAGCGGGTCGGAGTAAGCGAGGTAGATCCAGCCGTTCTCCGCGTAGCGCGGATGCACGGCGACCTCCATCAAGCCGCCTTGGCCCGCATCGCGCACGGCCGGCGTGCCGCGGATCGGCGGCGGCACCGGGCGACCGGGCTCGATCACGCGCAAGCGGCCGTTTTTCTCCGTCACGAGCATCCGCCCGTCAGGCAGAAAATCGATCGCCCACGGCGTCGCGAGTCCGTCGGCCACGACCTCGACGCGGAAGGCCTGCTCCTCGCTCTGGATCGATCCGGTCGGCAGGGGCTGCGTCTCGCGCTTCGGCGTGAAACCGGCCCGGCGCTCGCGGATGAACACGACCATCGCGCGGATCTCGGCCTCGCTCAGCTCATCCTTGAAGCCTTCCATCGCGTCGGGCACGCCGTCGCGGATGACGCGGGCGAGGTCTTCGTCGGTCGAGCCGTGCGACCACGTGTCGTCGAGCAATGATGGCGCCAGTCCGCCCTGAAGATTGCGTCCGTGGCAGGCGGCGCAGGATTCCCGATAGACCTGCGCGATGTCGCGCCGGGGCGTGATCTGCGCCGGCGCCGTCAACGGCAGAAGCGTGGCGAGCAGGAGCAGCAAGACGGGAAACGAAGAGCGGGCATGAAACCGGGGCATGGCGGCGCAACGTGTGGGTGCGCGCGCGTTTTGCAACTGATTCAGCACGGGGGCGGTGAGAGCACGGGCCCGCACCGGCGGGCAATCCCGGTGAATGCATCCTTCGTCCCCGGGCCTGCGGCGTTCGACGTTTGGGATTGGCCGCCCCGCTTCGCCGCCCAAGCCTGTGGACTTCCCCGCCGAGCACCGCTCCCCCGCCCCACCCATGACCCGTCGCGAACTCCTCAAACTCGGTGCCGCCGCCGGCGCCGCCTCGCTCCTCCCGCGCACCCTCGCGCAAACCGCTCCCGCACCGACGCCCGCCCGCGTGACCGTCGGATCGCTGGCCGATGTCGTCGCCAAGGCGGAACGTCCGCTCCGCCTCCTCATCCTCGGCGGCACGGGTTTCACCGGCCCGCATCAGGTCAGCTACGCCCTCGCGCGCGGCCACCACGTCACTCTCTTCAACCGCGGCCGCCGCCCGAAGGCGTGGCCCGGCGAGGTCGAGGAACTCACTGGTGACCGCGAGACCGGCGACTACCAATCCCTCGCCGGCTCGCGCACCTGGGACGTCTGCATCGACAACCCCACCAGCGTGCCGTCGTGGGTGCGCGACATCGGACGCGTCCTGCAGGGCCGCGTGGGGCAATATGTTTTCATCTCCACCCTTTCCGCCTATGCCGACACCGCCACGCCCGGCATGACCGAGGAAGCCCCGCTCGCGCGCTACACCGGCCCCGATGTGATGCAGGAGACGCGAGCCACGCTGCTCGCCAACCTCGCCCTCTACGGGCCGATGAAGGCCGCTTGCGAAGCCGAGGCCGAGCGGCAGTTTCCCGGCCGCACCACCATCGTCCGTCCCACGCTCATCGTCGGGCCCGGCGACGAGACGGATCGCTTCACCTACTGGCCGGTGCGGGTGGCGCGGGGCGGAGAGGTGCTCGCTCCGCCCGCGGCAGACCCGGTGCAAATCATCGATGCCCGCGATCTGGCCGAGTGGACGATCCGGCTGGCCGAACAGCATGCGCTCGGCGCCTACAATGGCGTCGGGCCCGGCCACGAGCTGAGCGTCGCCGCGTTGCTGCATGGCATCCGCGCCGCGGTCGGCGGCGACGCCCGCTTCACGCATGTGCCGGCGGATTTTCTCTCGCAACAGAAGGTTTCCGCGTGGGGTGACCTGCCCGCATGGGTGCCGGGTGAGGGCGGAACGGCCGGCTTCAGCCGCGTCAGTGCGGCAAAGTCGATCGCCGCCGGGTTGACCTATCGTCCGCTCGCCGTCACCGCCGCCGACACTCTCGCCTACTGGCAATCGCTGCCGGCCGAGCGCCGCGCCCAACCCAAAGCCGGGATCAAGCCGGCGCGCGAGGCCGAGGTGCTGCAGGCTTGGAAAGCGCGAGGGTCGGGCTGAGCCGCGCGGCGGATTCCACCGCGCGCAGGGCGGCGCACCGATTCAACGCGCCGCCGTGAGCGCGGCGGCGACCGTGCGAGCGATCACGCCGGCACCGCGGGCGTCAGGATGGACGAGATCGGGCGCGTAGTCGGGATGCGCGCGCAGCGGCGTGAAGAGATCGATCAGGCCCGTGTGTTCCTCCGCCGCGATCTGCGCGAGCAGCGGCGGCAATTCCTCCGCGACGACGGCCGGTGAAATCTCCCAGTCGCCCGACGGCGTGACCGGCATCGGCCGGCAGATCCAGAGGCGCGGGGCGGACGGCAACGCGCGCAGCTCCCGGAGGAGTGCCGTGTAGTCGCGGAGGAAATCCGCGCGGTGGCGCCAGTTCGCCGGCTTGGAGTCGTTCGTGCCGAGCGCGATCACGACGAGGTCGGGGGCGAACGCGAGCGCGGCGGCGTAGGCCGGTTGCCGGCGGTAGGGTTTGTCGCCGGCGGCGAGGAGCGTGGCGCCGCCGACTCCGAAGTTGCGCACCTCGTAGCCCGCGCCGAGGAGCGCGGCGAGTTGCGCGGGGTAGGAATCGGCCGCCGGGTCCGGCAGGCCCGCGCCTTCGGTGATGCTGTCGCCGAGGCAGGCGACGCGCAGCGGCCGGCCGTGCGGCGCGGTGGCGTCGACGCCGAGCGCGAGCGGGCTCAGCAGCAGCGACCAACCGGCGAAAATGAGCACAGGACGCGCGAGCATGACTCCACCGTGCGCGAGCCCGGGCGCGAAGAAAACAGCGAAGATGCGGAGCGGCGTCCTGCCGGCGGCAAAAAAAAGGCCGGTCCCGTGGTTCGACGGGACCGGCCTGGACACACACACTGACGAAACAGACGCGACTGACCTCGCGCCGAAGCGGACCACGGTCCGGCGCGCGTGGGCAAGCCGGACCGGGATGAGCGGTTAAAACTTGAAGTTCACGCCCAGCGAGAGGGCGACGTCGTCACCGACCTCGAAGGACGAGCCCGCGAAATTGACGTCGTCGATCCAGAGGTAGCGCGCGCCGGCCGTGATCGAGGCGGTGGCGTTGAGCTGGTAGGTGACGCCGGCGAGGGCTTGGAGGGCGAAGGTCTCGTCGCGGAGACGGACCGGGCCGCCGATGCTGGCGCCATCGACGCTGACGCGCGCGACGCCGAGGCCGGCGCCGACGTAGTAGCTCCAGCCGCTCTCGGCGACGGGGGCGACGAAACGGTAGTTGGCCATCAGCGGGATGATTTCGCCTTTGGCGCCGCCGTCCTTCATGTCCGTGTAGCCGAGCTCGAGATCGAGCTGGTGCGAGAAGGCGTTGGACTGGGCGACCTCGAAGCCGACGCGGGCGGAGATGAACTCCTCCTCGCTGTCGATGAGGTAGCCGGCGTCGACGCCGACGATGACCGCTTGGGCCGAAGCCGCGAAGCCGGTGATGACGAGCAGAGTGGTGATGAACTTTTTCATGATGGGTGGTAGGTGTTGTTTGGTTGGTCCGCGCCGGAATCCGGCGCGTGGTAATCGGCAGACGCACGACGACCGGGAGTCTTACGCGCCGTTCCGCGGAAAAAATTTCGCTCTTCCGGGAACAAACGCACCGACGTGGGCGGCGTGGATCGCCACCGAAGATAGCAGAGCCCGCAGGAAAAGGTATGGGCCGCACGGAGGTGGCCGAAGGGAGAGGGCGGCCGCGGGGAACAAACGCCGCGCACGCAACGGAGCCCTGTGGGTTGAGCGCTCGGGCGCAACTTGGGGTCGTGGTCTCAGTGCGCGATGCCGGGCTTGCGCCGGTTGGGCGGCGCACCAACGTCGGTGCACGGGCCAGCGCACGCCGCCGTTTGCGGCGAGGAGACTCACGTCATGCCCGAAAAATCCCCCGATCCCCTGGCCGGCCGCATCCTCGCGTTGCGTGGCCAACGCGTCATCCTCAATACCGACCTCGCCCGCCTCTACGGCGTGCCGACGTCCCGCCTGAACGAAGCAATCAAGCGCAACGCAGACCGGTTCCCGGAAGATTTCCGTTTCCAAGCGACACCGGATGAGGCGGCGGTTTTGACATCGCAAATTGCGATATCAAAGCCGGGGCGTGGTGGACGGCGCACGCCCCCGTGGGCCTTCACCGAGCACGGCTGCCTTATGGCCGCCACGGTGCAAGAAGGCGCAAAATATCAGAGCCGCTGCCACTGACCGCGCGCGGGCTGTTTCAGAAGCCCACGGTCTCGCAGCACCTGCAATTGCTGGCGAATCTTGTCCCGAATGTGACGGTTGCCGGGGTAAAGTTTGGCAAGTTCAACTTGGAAGGCGTAAATGTCGTCGTTGGTAAAGACTGCGTTCGGCAGAGATTCCACACAGCGAAGCACATCGAGTGTCCAGCCACGTTGCCCTGGTTTCAGTGTCTGAATCCTTGCAATACGGGCAAACTGCTCACGAACGGCGCGGCGCGGAATTTCGGCGCCTTCGACGATAAGCGGGATCTTGGCCGACGCGGGAATCAAACCGACATCAAGGACGTAGCCGGTCCAGTGCTTCCGTTCGGCGGTCGCCGAAAGCGGCTTCCGTCTGATGATGACCGCAGGCGAAATCGCGAAACGTGGAATGATGATTAAATTTCGGACCATCCACTCGGGAATCTGGTAGTGGAGCAGGAAGAAATTCGGCGACCGATCGCCGAGCACGGCGTCTAGCATCTTCTGGTAGTTGGATCCGAGCACGCGTCCGCCAAGCATCTTGCTCTGACTCTTGAGTTGGTAGCGTTCGACGCAGTCCGGGCAGAGGAAGTCGCTGACTTGGGTGTTGGTCTTTTCGGGGGTCAGTCTTTCGCTCGGGCAAGAACAGCAGAAGAGAGCTTCCGCGCCCCAGGCTTCGGTGATGCGGCGAGCCATTTGGGAGGCGCTCTTGTAGCCCTCACCGAAGTGCGTCGGTAGCCGCAAGTTCATGCGCTGCGACTAGATCAGCGGCGCAATGATGCATCAATTGGATTTCAGTCGATGAAGCTTTGGGGGCACGAGCTAGCGGCTTACAGAGCGGAGGCAGGGTGCGACGATGCGGCTCAAAATGCAGAAGGCCGACCCGCTAGGCGGACCGGCCTCATTACACACACGCGGGACACTACCCCTAATGCCCCGTCGCTGTTAAATTGTCTGCGGCCCCACGGGCGGGCGCGGTTGAACTGCCGTCAGCATGCCACATCCCGCGGCGGCGCGCCATGGGCCGTTGGACCAAGGGCGGCGCAACGCGGACGCCGCGTCGCGGGATGGCGTCGCCTTCTCGGCCCGGTCTCCGTCGGCGGCCGGAGCCGCCTGTCCTCCTCCGGATTTCAGGCGCGGAACATCACGTCCTCGCGGTTGAACATCTTCACCGCAAACGCGAGGGCGATGCCGGCGTAAGCGCAGGAGGAGGCGAAGATCAGCGCGATGTAGGGCCAGTTCCACACGCCCGAGAGCATCTCCTTGCACACGAGCGAGAGGTTGAGGATCGGGATGAGCGCGGTCTTGGCCGTCAATTCGATGCCGGGCAGCATGCCGACGACGGCGGGCATGATGACGACGATGATGAGCGGCGAGACGTAGCTCTGCGCCTCCTTGTAGCTCTTGGCGAAGAGCGCGACGGCGAGCAGCACGGCGGCAAAGAGCACGGCAACGGGCGCGACCATGGCGAACACGCCGGCGATGCCGAGCGGATCGATCATCGGCACGAAGCCGGACGCGGCGGCGGCCTTGGCCTCGGTGGCCTGCTGCATCGCGGCGGTCGTGCGGCTGCCGGTGAAGACGGTGCCGCCGAGGAGCACGCTGACGCCCATCGACGCGAGCGAGAGCACCATCGTCGCGATCGAGGCGGTGAGCACCATGAGGAACTTGCCGAGCACGATGTTGACGCGGTTGACCGGGCTGCAGAGCAGCGTCTCCATCGTGCCGCGCTCCTTCTCGCCGGCGGTGAGGT
>CAYYVB010000076.1:0-7030 GCA_964475035.1 uncultured Opitutaceae bacterium
TCGACGAGGAACTCTGCGAACGAAAAACCCTTTTTCACCGGCGAGGACATGGGGGGAATCGAAGGAGCGGCCGGGGGTTTGTCGAACAGAAACTTCTCGCGGCCGAGCAGGATGTCGACCTCGACGACGTCGCTGTCGGGCGCAAAGTGGAGGCGGGCGTCGTTCTGGATGAAGATATTGAGCATGGCCTTGTTCTCGCGGCGCACCTGGGCGAAGAGCCGGGGCAGACCGCGCCGCCGGCCGAGGACGCGCAGGTGGCGAAGCAGACACGACGCCATACCGAGCCGGCGCTGGGCGTCGTGGACGAGGAAGGCGCATTCGGCCGACCGGTCGTCCGGCGCGTGCACAAGGCGGCCCATCGCCCAGAGGTGCTCCTCGGTGCCGTCGGGCCGCAGGCTGAAGATGCCGAGCGGCAGCTCACGGGTGCGGTCGACATCGACCAAGCGGCCGGCGCGCCCGGCGGTCATATCGTGGATCAGGTAGCCGTAACGGGCCCGCACACTCTCGGCCGAGAGCGTGGCGAACATCTCGGCCACGAACGCCGCGTCAGCCGGCCCGAGCGGGCGCAGACGGTAATCGCGTCCGTCGCGGAGGCGCACGAGGCGCGGGGGGAGTGTGGCGGTCGGGGAGGGCGGGGTCACGGCCGGCGGCGGGATGCGGGCGGTTGCGCGAATCGTTTCTAGGCTGCGTAACGATTGCTATTACACACTGACCGGGGCGGAAAGAACATTGCGCAGCAGGGTCGCATGGATTTTTTTCCGCGCGTGGCCACACCACAAGACAACGCCCGTCATAGCCGCGAACTCGTCGACCAGCTGAAGAAGTCGCAGATCTACCGCGACTACGAGAAGGCCTTTCGCGAGACGACGGGCATGCCGATCACGCTCCGCCCGATCGAGTTCTTCAACCTGCCGCATCACGAGGATCCGAAGGAAGCCCCATTCTGCTCGCTGATGGCGAGCACCAATCAGACCTGCTCGGCTTGCCTGCAGCTGCAGAAGCGCGTCGAGGAGGAGGCCAAGCTCGAGCCGAAGACGCTGAAGTGTTTCGCCGGCCTTTGCGACGCCGCGGTGCCGGTGCGCGTGGGCGAAAATCTCGTCGCCTTCCTCCAGACCGGCCAGGTGTTCACGCAGAAGCCGAACAGCAAGGACTTCAACCGCGTGGCGCGCGACCTGATGAACTGGGGCGTGCAGGCCGACCTCAAGCGCGTCGAGGAGGCCTATTACCAGACCCGCGTGCTCGACAAGAAACAGTTCGAGGCCGTGCTGCGCCTGCTGACGATCTTCGCCCAGCACCTCGCCTCGCTCAGCAACCAGCTCATGGTGACGTCGCGCACGGCGGAGTCGCCGATGGTGACGCGCGCGAAGCAATTCATCGCCGAGCACCAGGACGAGGAACTTTCGCTGCGCCAGGTCGCGGGGGCGGTCAACACGAGCGCGTTTTATTTCTGCAAGATGTTCAAGCAGGCCACGGGCCTGACCTTCACCGATTACCTCGCGCGCGTGCGCATCGAGAAGGTGAAGAATCTGCTCATGAACCCCCACAAGCGCATCAGCGAGGCCGCCTACGAAGCGGGCTTCCAGTCGCTGTCGCAGTTCAACCGCGTATTCCGCAAGATCGTCGGCGAATCGCCGACGACATGGCGCGAAAAGCTCCATCGCGGCGGCGTTCCCGCCGCCTGACGCACCGCGCGCACGGCGCGGCGCCCCGGGCTCAGTGCCGCGGGTGGCTGAAGCCGCCGGCGGCCGAGTGCGCCGGGGCGTGGAAGGAGGCGAACGCCGGCACGGCGCAATCCTCGGTCGTTCGGTTCTGGCACACGGCGCAGAGCGTATCGATCTCCTTCTGGGCGAGGACGTGATAGCAGATGAGCGCTTCGTCCAACTCGCCGGCGCCCAAGGCGGGGGCAGCCACGATGTGCAGGGCGAGTTCGCCCGTCGCGTAATAGTTGAGCAGCGGGTTCAGGCCGCACGCGCAGTGCCGTTGCAGCGGCACCAGCAGCGTGCGGGCGTTGACCGCGGCATGTTTCAGGGAGCGCGCCCGCAAGCCCTTCACCAGTTCGCCGATGGTTTCATCCATCAGATAGACCAACGTATCCGGGTTCCCCAGCGGCGATAGGGTCGGCTCCGCGCGGAGCAGTTTTTCCCATTCGCGCTTCAGTGCGGGGCGCAGTCCCTCCAGCCGTTGAATCACACTTTCGTCCACGCCGCCATGATGCCATGGGCGCACGATTGTCGCTGGGCATGAGTTGGCCGGTGCTGAGCTTTTCTTGGGTATTGTGGGGGCGCGGGACGTTGCCGCTGCCCGGCGTGCTGTGGCGGACGCCAGTCTCTGCAACACGCGGCCCGATTTTCGCAAAGGATGCACAGCGTCCGGCACGGGATTTACCCTATGCTGGCGGCCGACATTTCCACGCCATGTCTGTCATTCCTGTTACCGTTTTCCTGAGCCTGCTGTTGGCAGGCCTCTTTGTGGTGCTCTTCGCGCGCGAGCAGCGGAAGCGCACTTTCGCCAGCGCGGAGCGCGAGTCGCTCCTGCCTCTCGCCGACGAGACGCCGCGTGTCGCGGCGAACGAGTCCGAGGGTTTCCCGCCGAACTGACCCGCCCCTTTCCGACCCCTTCCTCACATGCAAGGCAAAAAGCTCACCATCGAATTCAACGACAAGATCGTCCGGCAGTTCATGCTCGCCGCCATCGTCTGGGGCGCAGTCGGCATGCTCGTCGGCGTGCTGATCGCGCTGCAGCTCAATTTCTGGCAGCTGAACTTCGGCACCTCCTGGCTCAGCTTCGGGCGCCTCCGCCCGCTGCACACGAACGCCGTCATCTTCGCCTTCGTCGGCAACATGATGTTCGCCGGCATCTACTACTCGACGCAGCGCCTGGTGAAGGCGCGCCTCGCGAGCGATTTCCTCTCCAACCTCCACTTCTGGGGCTGGCAGGCGATCATCGTCGCCGCGGCGGTCACGCTCCCGCTCGGCCTCACGCGCGGCAAGGAATACGCCGAGCTCATCTGGCCGATCAACATCGCCGTCGCCGTCATCTGGGTCGTGTTCGCGGTGAACTTCTTCTGGACGCTCGCCAAGCGCCACGAGAAATCCCTCTATGTTGCCGTCTGGTTCTACATCGCGACGATCATCACCGTGGCGATGCTCTACATCGTCAACCACCTCTCGATCCCGACGTCGTGGGTGCACAGTTACCCGATCTTCGCCGGCGCGCAGGACGGCCTCGTGCAGTGGTGGTATGGGCACAACGCCGTGGCGTTCTTCCTCACCACGCCGATCCTCGGCATCATGTATTACTTCCTGCCGAAGGCGGCGGAGCGGCCGGTGTATTCGTATCGGCTGTCGGTGATCCACTTCTGGTCGCTCGTGTTCCTCTACATCTGGGCCGGCCCGCACCATCTGCTCAACACCGCGCTGCCGAACTGGCTCCAGCTCCTCGGCATGACCTTCTCGCTCATGCTCTGGGCGCCGTCGTGGGGCGGCATGCTCAACGGCCTCCTCACGCTCCGCGGCGCGTGGGACAAGCTCCGCACGGATCCCGTGATCAAGTTCTTCGCCGCCGGCGTGACGTTCTACGGCATGGCGACCTTCGAGGGCCCGCTCCTCTCCATCAAGGCCGTCAACGCGCTCGGCCACTACACCGACTGGATCATCGGTCACGTGCACGGCGGCGCGCTCGGTTGGAACGGCTTCATGGCCGCGGGCATGTTCTACTGGCTCGTTCCGCGCCTCTGGAAAACCAAGCTCCACTCCGAATCCCTCGCCAACCTCCACTTCTGGCTCGGGACCATCGGCATCCTTTTCTACATGGGCGCGATGTGGGCCTCCGGCATCACGCAGGGCCTCATGCTCAACGCCACCGCCGAGGGCGGCACGATCCTGAAGTATCCGAACTTCCTCGAGACGCTCAACGCCATCCGCCCGCTCATGCTCCTGCGCGTCATCGGTGGCGGCCTCTACCTCGTCGGATTCCTCCTGATGGCTTGGAACATCTGGAAATCCATCCGCGGCGCCCAGACCGTCAATGGCACCATCGAGGTCTCGCCCGAGCCCTTCGCCGCCGACGAGAAGCTCGGCCTCGGCCGCACCTTCCTCAACGCCCCGGTCGTCTACTCGACCCTCGCCACCGTCGCCGCCTGCGTGTGGATGTTCACCAGCGGCTGGGTCAACCTCCTCGGCCTCCTCGCCACCGTCGTCGCGACGCTCCTGGCCATCGGCCACTTCCAGACCCGCGGCACGCAATGGGGCGATTGGTATGACCGGCTCCTCCTGAACGCCCTGCCGTTCACGGTGCTCACCTTCATCGCCGTCGCCGCCGGCGGCCTCATCCAGATCGTGCCGATGCTCACGATCGACCGCCACCTCCAGACCGAGGACCGCGTCGCCGCCGTCTACACGCCGCTCGAACTCGCCGGCCGCGACCTCTACGTGCGCGAGGGTTGCTACACCTGCCACTCGCAGATGATCCGCACGCTCGTCCCCGACGTCATGCGCTACGGCGACTACTCGCGCCTCGGCGAATCCATCTGGGACCACCCGTATCAATGGGGCTCGAAGCGCACCGGTCCGGACCTCGCCCGCGTCGGCGGCAAATACAACCACGCCTGGCACTACGACCACATGCGCGACCCGCGCTCCATCTCCGTCGGCTCGAACATGCCCTCCTATGCCGGGATGCTCACCGCCGAGACCGATTACGCCTCGCTGCCTGCCAAGATCCGCGTCCAGCGCACGCTCGGTGTCCCGTATCCCGCGTGGTCCGACTCCATGATCGAATCCCTCGCCAAGGCGCAGGCCGAGGAGATCGCCCGCGATCTCCAGGCGCAGGGTCGTTACACCGAGCCCGACAAGGAGATCGTCGCCCTCATCGCCTACCTCCAGTCGCTCGGCAAGAAGTGGGAACCCACCGCCACCGCGAGCGCGGCGCGCTGATCGAAAATCCGAAACTCTGCACTGTCACAACTCCAACCCCCTCCTCCCATGCTCCGCCGCATCATCTACGAAGACTGGCAGCTCATCTTCCCCGTCGTGGCCCTCGCCGTCGCGTCGCTCGTCTATGTCGCCGCCGCCTGGCGCGCCAGCCGCATGAAGCCCGCGCAGACCGACCATCTCGCGCGCCTGCCCTTCGAAAACTGAACCACCGCCGGAATTCCGCCCGATGAATCCCCACTCGCAACCGCCCAGCGGCCACGATGACGACAAGCTGCGGCCGCACACTTACGATGGCATCCAGGAATACGACAAGCGCCTCCCCAACTGGTGGCTCTACACCCTCTATGGCACCATCGCCTTCTGGGTCGTCTACTGGTTCGCCCACGAGGTCGCCCGCATCGTCCCCTCCGACGGCGCGCAAGTCGACGCCGAGATGTCGCGCATCGCCGCGACAAAGATGGCTTCGTCCATCGACGTGTCGAACGACGACATCTTCTGGGAGATGAGCCAGAACGCCGTCTTCACCAACGCCGGAAAGCAGACCTTCGATTCGCTCTGCATGCAGTGCCACTTCGTCAGCATGCGCGGCAAAGCCGAGAATCCCGCGGCGGTCGGCCCCGACCTCACCGACAAGGCGTGGATCCACGGCGGCACGCCGAAGGAGATCTACCACACCGTCGCCGCCGGCGTCCTCGTCAAGGGCATGCCCGCCTGGGAGCCCGTGCTCGGTCAGAAGAAGACCGCCGAGGTCGTCGCCTACATCCTGAGCCGTCACCAAAAAGGCGAGGAGATCATCGTCGAGCCGTCCAAGTAATCATCACCCATCCGGCGCCGCTTCCGCCCGCCGGACCCTCCTCGCTCTGACCACGACATGAGCGCTGATCAAAATCCGAACATTCAGGACGGGGCCGCGCGCCCCGTCTCCTCCAAGCTGCAGCTGCCCAGCCGCGATTTCGTCACGACGATCAACGACGACGGCTCGCGCAACTTCCTGCATCCGGCGGATGTTCACGGCCGCTTTGCGCGTCTGCGCCGCTACACCGGCCTCGTGCTCATCGCGATCTACCTGTTGCTGCCGTGGATTCCCGTCGACGGTTATCCGGCCGTGTTCCTCGACGTCGCGGAAGGCCGCTTCCATTTCTTCGGCTACACGCTCGCGGCGCAGGATGGCTGGCTCCTCTTCTTCGCGCTGACCGGCGTCGGTTTCGGCCTGTTTTTCCTCACCGCCCTCTTCGGTCGTGTCTGGTGCGGCTACGCCTGCCCGCACTCCGTCTTCCTCGACCACATCTACCGCCGCATCGAGCGCATGATCGACGGCGATGCTCCGGCGCGCCGCCAGCTGGACGCCGCCCCGCTCGGCGCCGCCAAGATCGGCCGCCGTGTCCTCAAGCACGCGCTCTACATCCTCACCTCGCTCGTCATCACGCATCTCTTCCTGGCCTACTTTGTCAGCCTGCCCGAGGTCTGGCACATGATGACCGCCGCGCCCGCCGAGCACTGGACGGCGTTCCTTTTCGTCTTCATCGCCGCCGGCGTGCTCTATTTCAACTTCGCGTGGTTCCGCGAGCAGCTCTGCATCGTCATCTGCCCATACGGTCGCATGCAATCCGCGTTGTCCGACGACCACACGATGACGATCGGTTACGACACCCGGCGTGGCGAACCGCGCGGCAAGCTCGGGACGCCCGACGCCGGCGCTTGCATCGCGTGCAACCGCTGCGTCCAGGTCTGCCCTACCGGCATCGACATCCGCCACGGTCTCCAGCTCGAGTGCATCGGCTGCGCCGCCTGCATCGACGCCTGCGACGAGGTCATGGTGAAGATCAAGCGTCCCACCGGCCTGATCCGTTACGACTCGCTCGTCGCCTTTCGCGGCGGCCTCACCCGCTGGATCCGCCCGCGCACGATCGTCTATGGATTCCTGCTTGTCGTCGGCATGGTGGTCGCCGGCTTCGCGTTCACCACCGTCAAGCCCGCCAACTTCATGGTCATGCGCATGACCGGCGCGGCTTACTTCGTCGACCGTGACGACGTCCGCAACCAGTTCCTCGTCCGCCTGCTCAACAAGCGCAACGAGCCGGTCGATTTCGTCGTCT
>CAYYVB010000076.1:7040-10691 GCA_964475035.1 uncultured Opitutaceae bacterium
CTCGAAGGCCTGCCCGCCGGCGTGACGCGCAGTGGCCTCAACGAGCCGGTCACCGTCGCGCCGCTCGCCGAGCAGATCGCGCCGGTCGTGCTCCTCGTCGACCGCAAGCATTACCGCGGCCCGTTCAGCTTCACCCTGCGCGTCAGCGATGCCGCCGGCACGTTCAGTCTCGCGCGCGACGTCGAGTTTCTCGGTCCCGACGCCCGCCTGTTGCAAAAGGAGGACGCCGAACGTGGCATCAAGCGCTGATCCTTCCGTCGCAAAAACCCGCTCCGGCCGTTCCCTCTGGCTCTGGGTCGGCGCGGCCTTCCTGTTCCTCGCGCTGTTGTGGACGGCCATGATCTTTGCCGCGCGGGCGGCCGACTCGCGCACCGTGCCACTGCAACCCAAGGAGGCTCGCCCCTGACCATGGAACTCGCCGGCATCAGCGGTCCGGGCACGGCTTTCGTCGCCGGCCTCGTCACCAGTCTCCACTGCGTCGGCATGTGCGGTCCGCTGGCCTGCGCCGTCATGCCCGCGGCGCGCGACCGCCATGATCCGCAGACGATCGCGACGACCTACCATCTTTCACGGCTGGCCGGCTACGCCTTGCTCGGCCTGCTCGCCGGTGGCATCGGGCGCGTGCCGCTGACCTTCCTCAGTGATGATGTCATCCGCTACCTGCCGTGGCTGCTCGTGTTGTTCTTTGTCGCCGTCGCGGTGCGCTTCGACCAGCGCCTGCCTCGTCTGCCGATCCTCGGGCGCGCCTACGGCTGGGTCGCCACGCGCCTGCGCGGCCGCTCGCGGTTGTCGTCCGCCGCCGCGCTCGGGCTGGCCACGCCGCTGCTGCCCTGCGGGCCGCTGTATTTCCTGATCTCAATCGCCCTGCTCTCCGGCTCGGCGTTGCGCGGGGCGGAGACGCTGCTCGCCTTCGGCCTCGGCACGGTGCCGCTGCTCTGGCTGGCGCAGACGAATTATCACTGGCTCCGGGCCAAGCTCGGCCCGCTCTGGCTTGCGCGCGTGCAGACCGGCCTCGCGCTCGCCGTCGCCGCCATCCTCGTCTGGCGCCTTCGCGGCACGCTCGGCTTCGACGCGCCGGCGCCGGACAACTTCGTTTGTTTCTGATGATGAAATCTTCAGCCGCCACTGCAGCGACCTCGAGGGCCGGAACTTCCGACCCCGTCCAGCGGCGGGCGCAGGACAATTTTAGGCAAACTTTGGTGGACGGGGGTGTGCTCACCGGCGCAGAGGTGCGTGGACCTGCTGCGAGCGGCGCCGCCCCCGTCCACCTTTGCCGCCACTGCGGCGTGCCGCTGGCAAACGCCGCCGCTCGCGAGTCGGGCTTCTGTTGTTCCGGCTGTTCCTACGTCCACCGGCTCGTGCACGAGCACGGCCTGGAAGGTTACTACCGCATCAAGGACGCCGTCATCGCCCCCGCCGACCAGATCGTTTTCCAGCCCCGCGACTATCAGTGGCTCGCCGAACTTCAGGCTGCCGCCGAATCCGCCGCGACTCCCGCGAACGCCGCCCCTCCCGAATCGCGTGTCATCCGCAACCATCCCGAACTCACCCTCGAGGTGCAGGGCATCTCCTGCGCGGGCTGCGTCTGGCTGATCGAGAAGGTGTTTCACCAGCAGCCCGGCGCGCTCGCCATCGAGACGGACGCGCAGCTCGGGCGCATGCGCTTCCGCTGGACGCGCGGCGCATTCGACGCACCGGCCTTCGCGCGCACGCTGCAATCCTTCAACTACCTCGTCGGCCCGCCCGGCGAGGAACCCGCCGTGCCCGAGAGCAAACTGCTGGTGCGACGGGTGGGATTGTGCGCGGCGTTCATGATGAACACCATGCTCTTCGCCCTGCCGGCCTACTTCGGCATGGAGGAGAACTTCGCCTACGCCGGGCTCTTCCACACGCTCGCGCTGGCCTTCGCCACTCTGAGCCTGCTCAGCGGCGGCACGTATTTTCTCAGCCGCGCCGTGCGTGCGCTGCGCGACGGTGTCATGCACATCGACCTGCCGATCGCGGTCGGCATCGTGGGGTCCTACGCAGGCTCCGTTTATGGCTGGTTCACGGGCGAGCACGCGCTGCTCTACTTCGATTTTGTCGCGACCTTCATCTTCCTGATGCTCGTCGGCCGCTGGGCGCAGGTCGTCGCCGTCGAGCGCAACCGCCGCCGCCTGCTCACCGCCAACGCCCGGCCGCACAAGGTCGCCGTCGACACGCCGCGCGGCCTCGTCGACCGCCCGGTCGAGGAACTCTCCGCGGGCGACGTCTTCACGCTCCGCACCGGCCAGGTCGTGCCGGTGGAGGCGCAGCTCGAATCCACTCAGGCCACGCTCGGCACCGCATGGATCACGGGCGAGGCCGACCCGCACGACGCGCGCGCCGGTGCGCGCGTGCCCGCCGGCGCCGTGAACCTCGGCCGCGGCGTCATCCGCCTGCGCGCCGCGCAGCCGTGGAGCGCGTCGTTGCTCGCCCAGTTGCTGCGTCCGAGCGGACGCGACCACTACCGTCATCGCGTGATGGAACGCGTGGTCAGCGGCTACCTTATCGGCATCTTCGGCGTCGCGACACTCACGGCGTTCGGCTGGTGGTTCGCGACCGGCGATGCGATCCAGACCTGGGCCGCCGTTACGGCCGTGCTTGTGGTGTCGTGCCCGTGCGCGATCGGGCTGGCCTATCCGCTGGCCGACGAGATGGCGACGGTGGCGCTGCGGCGCTTCGGCGTCTTCGTGCGCGAGAACGACCTCTTTCCGCGCCTCAGCCGCATCCGCAAACTCGTGTTCGACAAGACCGGCACGCTCACGCTCGAGACGCCGGTGCTGGCCAATCCCGCTGCGCTCGCCGGCCTCGCCGCCCCGGCGCGAGCGGCTTTGCTCGCGCTGGTGCGCGACAACCCGCACCCGATCAGCCAGAGCCTGCACGAAAATCTGCTCGCCGGCGGATATGCTGCCGGCGTTGAGCCCGCGAGCGGCGAATTCACCGAAGAGACCGGCCAAGGCGTCGCGCTGACAACGAAGCAAGGCACGTGGACCCTCGGCCGCCCGGGCTGGCGCGGCCCAAGCGATCTTTGCGTAATACGCAAAGAAGGCACGGAGACCCACGACACGGAGTTCGCCTGCGACGGGGTCGTGCTGGCGCGGTTCCGGTTCACCGATTCCGCGCGGCCCGGGGCGAAGGACGAGATCGCGGCGCTGCGGGCGGCGGGCTTCGAGACTTACATCCTCAGCGGCGATCGCACCGAGAAGGTCGAACGAATGGCGGACGAACTTGGCATCCCGGCGCAGCATGCGATCGCCGGCGCCACCCCCGAGGAGAAGGCGCAGTGGCTCAGGCGTCTGGACGCGCGCGACACGCTCATGCTGGGCGACGGCGCGAACGACAGCCTCGCCTTCGATGCTGCCTTTGCGCGCGGCACGCCGGTGATCCACCGCGGTGTGCTCGAGGGAAAATCAGACTTCTATTACCTCGGTCGCGGTCTCGACGGTCTCCGCCGGATGTTCGCCGTCAACACGACCCGACGCCGCACTCAGGCGGTGTTGGTGACCTTCTCGGTGCTCTATAACTGCACCACCGTCACGCTCGCCGCCTTCGGCCACATGAATCCGCTCATTGCCGCGGTCATCATGCCCGTGAGTTCGCTGCTGAGCCTCGTCATCGTCGGCGTCGGCA
>CAYYVB010000077.1:0-6043 GCA_964475035.1 uncultured Opitutaceae bacterium
GTGCTGGAGTGGGGCATGGCGGGTGGGAAAAATGGGTTCAGGACCAGAAGCCGAAGCGTGTGCCGCACTTCTCCGCGAGCGCGCGCTCGTAGACGAGCACGGCGGCGGCGGCATCCTGCAACGCGGTGCCGGTGGAATCGAAGACCACGATCTCATCCGCGGATTTCCGGCCCGGCGCGAGGCCGGCAATGACGGCGCCGAGTTCGGCGCGCACGTCTTCGACCCGCATCGTGCCGGCGGCGAGCGCGTGATGGAGGTCACCGACTTCGCGGCATTGCGCGAGAAGATCGCAGACGACGGCGGCGCGGCCCAGGAGCGCGGGATCGATCTCGCTCTTGTCCGGGCTGTCGGCGCCGACGGCGGCGACGAAGGCGCCGGGGTTGACGTGCTCGGGGCGCAGGAAGGCCGACTTGGCCGGCGTGCAGGTGACGATGATGTCTGCGTCGCGCGTGGCGTCCTCAAGCCGGGCGAAGGCCTCGATGCGGAGTGAAAACTCGGCGCTCATCGCCGCGGCGAATTCCACGGCGCGCTGCGGCGAGCGGTTCCAGATGCGCACGCCGCGGAGCGGGCGCACGCGGGCGAGGGCGCGGAGCTGGATGGCGGCCTGCACGCCGGAGCCGCAGAGGCACGCCGTGGCGGCGTCGGGCCGCGCGAGATGGCGTGCGGCGACGGCGGTGGCGGCGCCGGTGCGCAGGCGCGTGACGGTGGCGGATTCCATCACGGCGAGCGGCACGCCGTTCGCGGCGTCGTAGAGCAGGATGAGGCCCTGGATGTTCGGGAGATCGAATTGCGCGCGGTTGCCGAAGAAGCCGCTGTTGACCTTGCAGGCGTAGACGGCGCGCGGCTCGCGCAGGCCGCCGCCCTTGATGTGGAATTCGCCGCCGAGGCCGTCGCCATGCATCAGTGCCGGCGCGAGCGTGAGGCCGCGCGCGTGGTCGGCGAAGGCGCGCTCGACGGCGGCGATGCACGCATCGAGGTCGAGGAGGCCGGCGACCGTCGTGCGGTCGAGGAGCAGCGCGGGAGGCGTGGTCATTGCGGGCGGGATCATTTCCAAGGCAGCGCATCGAGATCGACGTTGCCGCCGCTGAGGATGAGACCGACGCGGCTGCTCGGGCGCGCCGGACGTTCGAGCAGGGCGGCGAGCGCGACGGCGGCGCTCGGCTCGACGACGATCTTGAGCACTTCCCAGATGCGGCGCATGGCCTGCACGATCGCGGCCTCGCTCACCGTCACGATCTCGTCGACGTGGGCCTGCAGGATGGGGAAGTTTCGCCGGCCAACGGCGGTGCGCAGGCCGTCGGCGATGGTGTCGGGTGTCGACGTCACGATGCGCCCGGTCTGCAAGGAGCGGAACGCATCGTCGGCCTGCGCCGGTTCGGCGCCGACGACGCGGATGCGCGGATTGAAGCCCTTCGTCGCGACGGCGGTGCCGCCGAGCAGGCCGCCGCCGCCGATCGGGGCGATCATGACGTCGAGCTCCCGCACTTCCTCGAGAAATTCGAGCGCGGCCGTGCCCTGGCCTGCCATGATGAGGTAATCGTCGTAGGGGTGGACGAGGGTCGCGCCCGTCTCGGCGATCACCTGCGCGCAGGTGGTCTCGCGCGCGGCGAGGTTGGGTTCGCAGAGGACGATGCGACCGCCGTAGCCCTGCACGGCGCGCTGCTTGGCGAGCGGGGAGTTCGTCGGCATGACGATGTGCGCGGGGACGCCGCGCAGGCCGGCGGCGCGGGCGAGGGCGGCGGCGTGGTTGCCGGACGAGTGCGTGGCGACGCCGCGGCGCGCCTCCGCGTCGGCGAGGGAGAAGAGCGCGTTGCAGGCGCCGCGCGACTTGAAGGCGCCGGCCTTCTGGAAGTTTTCTCCCTTGAAGAAGAGGCGCGCGCCGAATTCGCGGTCGAGCAACTGGCTCGTGAAGACCGGGGTGCGGTGCACGTAGCGCTGGATGCGTTCCTGCGCGGCGCGCACATCGGCGAGGGTGAGGGGTGGGTTCATCGGGAAAGGAGACGGGCGGCGAGGCCGGCGAGGAGTTCGACAGCGTGGGGCAGGGCGGCCTCGTCGAAATCGAAGGCGGGGTGATGGTGGCCGGCGGCGAGGCGCGCGCCGACGAGGAGGTAGACGGATTTTCCGCCGCGGGCCTGCACAGCGCGCATGAACGCCGTCGCATCCTCGCTGCCGGGCGTGGCGAGCGTGTCGACGACGCGCCTGGTGGCGGGCAACGCCTCGGCGGCGGCGCGGATGATCGCCATGAGTTCCGCATCGCTGGCGGCGGTCGGGGCGGCGCCGACGACGGCGATCTCCGCCTCGACGCCGTGCCCGTGCGCCACGGCCTCGGCGAGCCGGCGTGCCTCGGCGGCGAGAAACTCGTTCACCTCCGTGGTGGCGCCGCGCACCTCGAGTTGCAGGCGAGCCTCGGCGGCGATGACGTTGCGACCCGAGCCGGCGTGGAGCGTGCCGACGTTGATCCGCGAATCCCCGCCGCTGTGCCGCGGGAGCGCGTGGAGCTGGAGCACGAGCGCCGCCGCCGCGAGCAGGGCGTTGCGTCCACTTTCGGGTGCGAGGCCCGCGTGGGCGGCGCGGCCGCGGTAAGTCACATCGAGTTTCGTCGTGGCCAGGAAGCCCGTGGCAGCACAAGCGACGAGGCCGGTCTCGTCCGCCGCGGTGCCGAGATGACCGGCGATGAAGTAGTCCACGTCGTCGACGACCCCGGCCGCGACCATCGCGGCGGCGCCGCAACAGCCTTCCTCGGCGGGTTGGAAAATCAGGCGCACCGTGCCGCTCCATGCGGAGATGTGCGCGGCCACGATCTCCGCCAGCGCTAGCCCAATGGCCGTGTGGCCGTCGTGTCCACAGGCGTGCATGAGACCCGGCGCGCGCGAGGCGAAGCCCTGCGCCGCAGGGAAATGCTCCACCGCCTCCGACTCGGCGATCGGCAGCGCGTCGAGATCGAAACGGAAGGCGACGGTCGGTCCGGGGCGCGTGCTTTGCCACTCGGCGACGAGGCCGGTGAGTCCGCCGCGCATCCGCGCGAGCCACGCTGCGGGGACGTCGGCGGCGAGCGCGGCGGTTTCGGCGCGGCGGCTGGAGGCGGCGTCCGGGGCGCCGTGGCGCGCGGTGGCGACCATGACCTCCGCGCCGACGCGCAAACGGCAGCCGGGCAGGGCGGCGAGGTGCGCGCCGACGAGCGCGGCGGTGCGGTATTCGCGGAAACCCAGCTCCGGATGCGCGTGGAAATCCCGGCGCCAGTGCACCAGTTTATCCGCGAGTCCGGGAGCGAGGAAGTTCATGGTCACAACTCCCGCACGAAGCCGAGCACGGCGCGAAATTCCGGCGCATCGCGCCCGAGGCCCGTGCCGACGAGCGCGTCCCAATGCCAACCGTCGCCGGAGGAAAATTTGACCGCGAAGGCGAGCAGGCCCTCCGTCGCACCGCCGCCCCGCGGGTGGACGCCGACGATCTCACCCAGGAGCGAGAGCCGTTCGCTGACCGCCCGGCGCAGCGCGACACTCGTCATGTAACCGTCGTCCGCGCCCCGGATCCAGTGGCCGACGAAGTCGTAGCCGGCATTCAGGTCGAGTTCGACCGGGCCGAGCGTTTGCGTGAGAAGCAGGCGGAGGTGACCGGAAGTTTCCGGTTCGATACGCGGCCCGCGCACATGGACGCCGCGGCCTAGGTTGCCCTTCAAGCCGAGCGAGGTGCCGGTCGCTTCGCGTTCCCACATCAGCCACTTGAATTGCAGAGCGGGGTTGAGACTGTGGACGTCGCCGTGGCCCGCCTCCATTTCCACGAGATAATCGAAGGCGAAGTCGAGTTGGAGCGAGTCGGTTAAGCCGTAGGCGACGGCCGGATTGAACGCCAGCGAGCGCGCGGTGCCGGCGCGGACGAAATCCACGCCGCCTTCCAACTCCCATTGGCCGCGCGGGACGGTGCCGGTGTCATCGGTGTCGAGCGGGCGGGCGGCGGAAACGGCGGCGATAGCGGTCGCGGCGAGCAGGAGAATCCAGCGGGGGAGAAACATCATCGAGGGGGACAGGATAAGGGGGGGTGGGGATGCCGGATGACCCGGGCTAGGCGGACCCGGTGGATGCGGCTCTTGAAGCCAAACTGTATACGGAATACAATCTAAAATTGTCCGCGCACAAGCAAAACCCCTGATCGGGGAAGGGCCGAGTCTCCATGAATCCCCAATGAAACGAGCGTAAATGAGCAGATCATCTCCCGGGGGTGGTTTGCCGACGTGCGTGCGCGGGCGGCGCATTTTAATGTTTATTGTATACAAATAAGCTTGCCAACCCGGCGGCTGTTTTTAGAGGGTTTCGCCCGACCCCGACCGGGCTCCTTGGCATGACGATGCCCGCCCGTTCAACTGTTACCTCCCGCTAACCCCGGCACACACCGACCATGAAACCCGTCCTCGCCTTCCTGCTCGCAGCTTCGCTGGCCCCGTCGCTGCTCGCGCAGTCCGCGCCTGCGTCCACGACCCCTGCCACGTCTTCATCTCCCGTCACCAGCCTGGAGGAACAGGAGCGCAAGAACGTCGTCAAACTGGAGGACTTCGTCGTCACCGACCGGCAGGATTCCGCCTACAAGAGCGCGACCGCCATCACCGGCACGAAGACCGACACGCCGCTCATCCAGACCCCGCAGAACATCCAGGTCATCACGCGCGACCTGATCGAGGACATGGGTGCGGTCGATATCACGGACCTTTACTCGCTCATGGGCAGCGTGACCGAGTTCTCCTACGGCGGCGTAAGTGCCCGCGGTTTCCGGCAGGAGCAGACCCGCTACAACGGCATCGCCGGCAGCCCGCACAACGACTTCGGCATCCTCACCCTCGACAACGTCCAGCAGGTCGAAGTCCTCAAGGGCCCCGTCGGCCTGCTCTATGGCGACAACGAGCCGGGTGGCCTGATCAACATCGTGACCGCGAAGCCGCAAGCGAAGTTCGGCGGCAGCATCGGCGCCCGCGTCGGCAGCCACGGCCTGATCGGCGGCAACGCGCAGGTGACCGGCCCGATCGACGAGAAGAAGCGCTTCCTCTATCTCGCTGGCATCAATTATTTCGAGCGCGACAGCTTCCGCGCCAACTACCACCAGGAGTCGCTCAACCTAAACTTCGGTCTCACCTGGGTGATCACGCCCGCCACGCGCCTCGGCGTCGAGATCGAGCACATCAAGAACGACCAGTTCGGCGCGCGCCTGCGCGGCATCCCGTATCTCGCCACCGGCTGGGCGACCGACGACAGCTTCAACGCCGCCGAAGCGACTGATTTCCAGACCCTCGACACCACGATCTACAACGCGTCGTTCGACCACGTCTTTTCCGAAAACGTCCGGATGAACGCCTACGTGCGCTACTTCCAGAGCGAAGCCGACCAGCAATATCACGAACCCAACACCTTCAACGCCACCACCGGCAACTGGCCGCGCGAGTTCCGTCACCAGAAGCGCGCCAACGAGGAATATTCGTGGGCCGTGAACTTCATCAGCGACTTCGAGTTCCTCGGCGCCAAGCACAAGGTCCTCGCCGGCGCCGAATACTCCTACCTCAACCGCGTGTTCACCACGCGCACCGTCCCGCAGGCGCAGGTCGTGCCGATCAACGTCTATAACCCCGTCTACGGCCTCAGCCGCGGCTCGATGTATGACATCTCGCTCGCCGGCATCGCGCCGAACGACACCGAGAAGATCCGCCTCGGCTACTACCTGCAGGATCAGGTGAGCATCAAGGACAAGCTCTTCCTCCTCGCCGGCCTGCGCTACGAATACTTCGAGGACAGCCGCTCGAGCCCGACGTTCGATGCCTGCGACGACGCCGTGTTCACCTACCGCGGCGGCGTGGTCTACATGCTCCGTCCCAACATCGCGGCCTTCCTCAGTTACGCGATGGGTCTCAAGCCGCAGTCGCTCGGCAGCGAGGACCGCAACGGACCCTTCCCGCCGCAGGAAAGCGATTCGCTCGAAGGCGGTTTCAAGTTCGAGTTCTTCGACAGCAAGCTCGGCATCACCACCTCCGTCTACGAGATCAAGAAGACGAACATCCTCG
>CAYYVB010000077.1:6053-10656 GCA_964475035.1 uncultured Opitutaceae bacterium
CGCCCGGTGCTCCCGCCAACTGGCTCGCACCGATCGGCGATGTCACGAGCAAGGGCTTCGAGCTCGATATCACCGGCCAGCTCGCGAAGAACTGGAGCCTCACCGCCACCTATGCCTACAACACCGCCATGGTCACGCGCAGCGTGCTCGCGGCCACGCCCGTCGGCAGCCGTTTCCCCAACGCGCCGCACCACAAGGCCGGGTTCTTCACGCGCTACAACCTCCCGCGCTACAACCTCGGTTTCGGTTTCGGCGGCAGCTACGTCGGCGAACGCCCGAATTTCTCCGGCGCGAACAACTTCCCCGGACCGGCCTACACGGTCTACAACGCGTCCATTTTCTACCGCGTCAAAAAAATGCAGTTGAATCTCCGCTGCGAAAACGTCTTCGACAAACGCTATGCGAAGAGCGTCTTCACGACGGACGGCCACTTCCCCGGCAATCCGCGCATGTTTACGCTGACGGCCAATTACCGCTACTGAGCCGCCCCTTCCGCGCGCGGGCTGCGGCGTGAACCGCCGCCCGCCGCTCTCCCCGCAGCTCTTTTCGTTCCGTCTCATGAGTCTCAAGACCGTCTTCAAGTGGCACCTCTGGCTCGGCCTGATCTCCGGAGTGTGCATGTTCCTCGTCGGCATGACCGGCGCCGTCGCCGTGTTCATCGAGGAGATCGACTGGCTCGTGACGCCCGGCCTGCGCGTCACCACGCCCGCCGGCGCGACACCCGCTCCGGCCGGCGCGGTGATCGCCGCCGTGCGCGCGGCGCATCCCGACGGTCGCATCACCACCCTCCGTTTGTCGGAACGTCCGAGCTTTGCGCACAGCGCCACCGTGCAACTGGCCCGGCCGCAACGCGGATCGCTGCAGGTGTTCGTGCATCCGGTGACGGCGGAGATCACCGGCTCGCGCGGTCTCTCCGGCGGCTACACCTCCAGCGTGCGCAACTTCATCCGCCAGTCGCATGTGCGCCTGCTCATGGGTCTCTGGGGCCGGGTCTTCGTCGGCGTGCTCGGTGTCGTGCTCGTGCTCTCCTGCATCACCGGCCTGTGGGTCTATCGCGGCTGGATCAAAAAGATGTTCCGTCTCCACCTCACCGGCGGCTGGCGGCAACGTCCCGCGTGGGCCGAGCTGCACAAGTTCATCGGCGTGTGGTCGCTCGTCTTCAATGTCGTCATCGGCGCGACCGGCGCCGTGCTCGGGCTCGAAAACCTGAGCGGTCAGATCAACCGGCATTGGCTGCAGCCGTCGGCGGAAGAGCGGGCCGCAGTCGCCGCGGCGGCGAAACCCGCGGCGGCCAAACCGGTCTTCGCCGAGGGCGAGCCGCTGGACGTGGATGCCCTCCTCGCGCGCGCGGCGGCGGAGTTCCCCGACCTCGCCGTGCGCACGATCGATTTCCCGGCGCGTGCCGCCACGCCCGTCAATCTCCGCGGCGATGTGCCGAGCCTGCTCATGATGCAAAGCCACGTGCGCCGGGCCAGCTCGCTCGCACTCGATCCCGTGAGCGGCGCGGTCATCACGAAGCGCGACGGCCGCGACGCCACCGGCTGGCAGCGGCTCTACTTCACGTTCGACCCGCTCCATTTCGGTTACTTCGGCGGCATGTTGACCAAGGTGATCTGGTTCATCCTCGGCCTCACGCCCGGTGTGCTCGCGGTGACGGGCACGGTCATGTGGTGGCGCCGCCGCACGCGCGTCGCCGCCCCGGCGAAGGCCGCCGCCGCGACGGCGGAAACGACGCCCACCGCGCGCTCCGGGCGCGCCTGGGCCATCACCCTCATCGTCGCGCTCGGCCTGGCCGCGGCCTACGCCGTGGTCGCACGCGATCTCGGGACGACGTTTACGCACAAGTTCGCCGAGCATTGGCTGGTGAAGCCCGTCGCCCTGATGGCGGCGTTTTTCCCGGTCACGGCGCTCCTCGTCTGGGCGCTGCTGCGCTTTGGCGACCGCCCGGGCCTCTATTACACGACTTGGGTCGGCTTGGCGGCGTGGGGCGTGTTCCTGAGCGGGCTTTTCCAAGGGTGAATACGTCATCGGCCATGTTGTTCTCGACCCCGGGGGCGCGCTGACGTAGACGCCTGAATCCCTCGTCATGAGTGCGTTGTTCAACGGCAAGCCGGTCAAATCTCCCCCGCGCGAGTCGGCCCGCACGGGCGTCCTCCCCGACCGCGTCTACGCGGCGCTCAAGGAGCGCGTGCTCACCTGTGTGCTCAAGCCGGGCGAACGGCTGGTCGAGGTGGAGCTCTGCGCCTCGCTCGAAGTTTCCCGCACGCCGCTGCGCGAGGCGCTCAACCGGCTGGCCAACGAGGGCCTCGTCGTCGCCAGTCCGTTCCGGGGCTATTCCGTCGCTCCGCTCACGGCGCGGGATTTCCACGACCTGTGCGAAGTGCGTCGCATGATCGAGCCGGCCGTGGCCGCGCTCGCCGCCGAGCGTGCGATGCCGGACGACATTCTCCGTCTCACCAATCTTTCCACGCTCACCTACACGCCGGGCGACCAGGAAAGTTATCTCGGCTATATGCAGGCGAACACGCGCTTCCACCTCGAGATCGCGCGCTGTGCCCGCAACAGCCAGCTTGAGAGCATTGTGGTGGCGGTGCTCGACCGGCACCAGCGCCCCTGTTTCCTCGGCCTCGACGTCGGCATCGATGCGAAGGAAGCTACGTTGGAGCATCTTGCCGTCGTCGACGCGATCCGCAGCCGCGATGCCGCGCGGGCGCAGAAACTCATGGCGCGCCACATCGCCGGCGGCGAGCGCCGTATCCTCGCGGCGCTGAAGGAAGCGGGCTACTGAGCCGCGCGAGCCGGCGCTAGACGCGGGTGGAGCGCGCAGTCCGTGCGCGCCGAGAGGACTCTCACTGCGCCCCCGGAGGCACGTGCGTCTTCAGCCAGCGCGCGATACTGTGGAGCAGATCGATGCGGTGGTCGCGGCGTCCGATGCCGTGACCTTCTCCGGGATAGAGGCGCGCCTCGGTCGTCACGCCGAGCCCGCGCAGCGCCGTGAAAAATTCCACCGCCTGGCCGTGCGGCACCTTCGCATCGTTGTCGCCGTGCAGAAGCAGCGTGGCGGCCCGGACGTTCTTCACGTGCGCGATCGGCGAGCGGTCGAAGAACGTGTGCGGTTCCGTCCACATCGCCTTCGGGTCGCCCCAATGGTTCGCCGCCCAGCCGCCGGCCGCGCCGCCGCGGGCGAAAATGTTCGTGATGCCCGCACCGACGATCGCGGCCTTGAACACCGCGCCCTCGGGCTGCGTGATCCCGCGCGCCGTGAGGTAACCGCCGTAACTCCAGCCGGCGATGGCCAACCGCTCGGGATCGATGAAGCCGAGCGCCAGGACGTGATTCAGCCCGGCGACGACATCGCGCCAGTCGCCGCCGCCGAGGTCGCGCGCGTTGCCGCGGACGAAGGCCGCGCCGCGGCCCTCGCTCCCGCGCGGGTTCGGCAACAGCACGACGTAGCCGTGGCTCGCAATCCATTCGGCCCAATGCGCGTTGTTCAGGAAACATGTCGCCCACCATGAGCGGCGCGGGCCCCCATGCACCTCGACGACGAGCGGATATTTTTTCGCCGGATCGAAATTCGCCGGCTTCACCAGGAAGCCGTGGATCTCGAGCCCGTCCGCGGCGCGCCAGGAAATCTCCTCGCGCGAACTCCAGGCAAGGTCGCGCACCTGCGGATTCAGCGCCGTGCGCCGCGTGAGCTCGCCGCCCCACGGGCCGGCGATGACGTTCGCCGGTTCGCGCGGCCCGGAGACCATCGAGGCGACGCGTGAACCGTCGGCGCTGAACGCAATCGTGAATTTTGTGAACGAGCCGACGCCGAGCGAGCCCGGCGCGAAAGATGCGGCGGGATGATCCGCGCGCAGGTCCGTGCCGTCCGCCGCCACGGAGTAGATGCCGGCGCGGAGATTCTCGAGCGCGCCGAAGGCGAGCCGCCCGTCGGCGCGGAATTCGATATGGTGCAGGCTGCCGGGAAAATCCGCCTGCACGGTGCGCGGCTGCGGATCGCCCGAGGCGTGCGCGAGCATCAGTTGCCCGCTGCCCTCGGTGAATTCGCGTCCGCACCAGGCCACGGTCTTTCCATCCGGCGACCACGCGACGCCGATGGTTTGCTCGACGATCGGGAAGAGTTTCCGCGGCTCCGCCGCGCCGTCGAAGGCGAGGATCCACGCCGCGGTGTGGCGCGAGACTTCGGCGTCGTCGGCCTCGCCGCCGCCGGCGGAGCGTGCCACGACGAACACCGCGTCACTGCGCGGCGACCACGCGTAGTCGGAGATGCTGTGCGTCGCCGGCGTGCGCGCGCGTTGCTCGCCGGTGGCGACCTCGATCGTGTGGAAACGCGTGACACCCGGTCGACCACGCGTGCCGAGCAGCTGCGGTTCGCCCGTTTTGGGTTTCGGTGCCGGTGCGCCCGCTTCGCCGCGGAGAAAGCCGAGCAACTTGCCATCGGGCGACCACTCGAGGCTCTCGCCATTGAAACCATCGACGAGCACGCGGCTGTTCCCTGACGGCGGATCGAGCAGCAGGATTTGGCGGCGGCGCGGTTGTCCGGTCAGGACGACGACCGCCAGATGTCCGTCCGGCGACCAACGCGCGAACTGCACACGTC
>CAYYVB010000078.1:0-10617 GCA_964475035.1 uncultured Opitutaceae bacterium
AGCACAAACCGAGACGCCTTATATCGAAAACGCGGGCTTTTTCAGCAGCCTGCTAGGGCGAGTTGTCCGAGGCCGCGCGCAAGCACGAGTCGCACGGCGCCGCCGGCCGTCGAGCCGAGCGCCATGCGGATGCCGATCTCGCGGGTGCGGCGCGCCGTGTTCTGCGCCACGACGGCGTAGATGCCGACCGAGGCCATCAGCAGGGCGATCAGGGCGAAGCTGAAGAACAGCGAGCCGAACACGACGAGGAACCAGGACGCGCGGTCCAGCGAGTCGCGCAACGGGCGCGCTTCAAAGAGCGGCAGATCCGCATCGAGCTCCTGCACCGCCGCCCGGACGGCGGGCGCGAGCGCCGCGGGATCGCCCGGCGTGCGGAGCAGGATGCTGAGCCAAGCCCAGGGTTCCTGACGGTTGGACATGAACACGAGCGGCGGCGCGTTGCGGCCTTCGACGCTCTGCACCAGATCGCCCGAGACGCCGACGATCGTGACCCACGGCCCGACCTGCTGGTCGTATCCCGTCAGGCGAAACCGGTGGCCGAGGGGCGAGGTGGCACCGAAATGACGGGCCGCAAAGGCGCGCGTGACCACGGCCGCCTCCTTGCCGGGCAGGCCGTCGTTTTCGTCGAGACCGCGACCGAGAAGGAGGGGAAGGTTGATCGCGGCGAGATAGTTCGGTCCCGCGAAACTCACGGCGGCCTCGGGCGCGCGCTGGCCGTCGGTCAGCGTCCGACCCTCGATCTCGACCGGGCGCCGTTGCGAACCCAAGCCGGGCAGGTCGGAGGTGATGGCGACGTGGGTGACGCCGGGCAGTTGCGCAAGGCGGACCTGCAGGCGATCGTGCATGGCGCGCCGTGCCTCCGCGGTTTCGTAGCGCTCGCCCTTGCCGTCGGCCAAGGCGAGGCGCACGCCGAGGATCTCGCGGGCAGGGACGAAGGGGTTGATCTGTTGCACGGCGAAGAAGCCGCGCACCATCAGGCCGGCACCGGCGAGCAGGACGACGGTGGCGGCGAACTGCACGACGACGAGCGTGGCGGTGAGCCGGCTGCCGCGGGCGGAGCCGGCGGCTGTGCCGTCCTTCATCGCGGTCGTGAGGTCGACCCGCGACGCGCGAAGCGCCGGCACAAGTCCGAAGACGACGCCGCTGCCGAGGGAGAGCACGGCGAAGTAGAGGAAGGCGCGCCAATCCATCGTGAACTGGATCCACGAGGGCTTGCCGACATCCTGCGTGGCGAGGTCGAACGCATGCACACCGGCCTGCGCCAGCCCGAGGCCGATGAGCCCGCCGAGGGAGCTGAGCAGCACGCACTCGATCAGGAGCTGGCGGACAAGCTGCCCGCGGGAAGCGCCCAACGAGGCGCGGACGGCGAACTCGCGGCGGCGCGTGAGGGCGCGGCTGAGGAGGAGGTTGGCGACGTTTGCGCAGGCGATGAGCAGCACAAAGCCGACGGCGCCGAGCATGAGCAGGAAGATCAATTTGATCGGGCCGCCATTGAAGAGATCATGGAAGGTCTGCACGCGCGGCTTCACCTCCTTGTTGGTGGCGGGAAACTCCTGCGCCAGACGGGCGGCGATGAGATCGAGGTCGGTCTGCGCCTCGGTCAGGCTGGTGCCGGGGCGCCGGAGGCCGAAGAGCAGGAGCGGACGGTTCGTCCGCTCTTCGAGAGCCGCGTTGGGCCGGAGCGCGGACCAGATCTGCTGGTTGTCGGGAAAGGCGAATTTCTCCGGCATCACGCCGACGATCGTGGCGGGTTCGCCATTGTAGCGCACGGCGCGGCCGATGACGCCGGCGGCGCCGCCGTAACGGTTTTGCCAGACCCGGTGGCTGATCAACAGCACGCGCGGTGCACCGGCGGCGGCATCGGCGTCGGTCAGCGTGCGCCCGAGCACCGGTTGAGTCTGAATCATGGCGAAAAGGCCGGGTGAGACCGCCGCGTCGTCGTAGCGTTCGGGCGGGATGTTCGCCTCGCTCAGCACGCCGCCGCCCCGGTCAATCGCCTCGATCTGGCTGAAGGATCGGCTCTGCGCGCGGTAGGCGACGAATTCCGGCAGCGAGGCGCCGCCGCGCGAGAAGCGGTTCTCGGGCCATTCCTGCGTGATGACCGCGAGGCGCTCTCCGCCCGGCACGGGCACCGGCTTGAAGAGCACGGCGTTCACCAGCGTGAAAACCGTGGTGTTGACGCCGAGGCTCAGGGCGAGGGTGACGATGACGGCGAGGGAAAACCAGCGGTGTCGGACGAGCTGGCGGAAAGCGAAGCGCAGGTCTTGAAGCATGGGGAGCAGCGATGCAGGCACGGCAACCGCCGGCGCAGGAGGCGACGGCGGCGCAGGTGGACGTGCGCTCAACACCCATGAAGGTGCGGTCCGGTTGCAGAAAATTCGCCTCTTTCGCCGGCACAGCTCGGCCCGCGACTCGGTGTCGCCCGAAACGTGGCGCAGGCGTCCTGCCTGACTGCAGTGACGCTCAATCGCGTTGCTCGGCCAAGGAAGTAAGCAACACGGGCACCGCGAGCGGAGCGACGAGCGTGCCGCCGGCGAGGAGGAGTTGCGCGGTTCCCGACGCCGAGGTCGGCGCGACGGGGATGTTCCGATGCACGGCCTCGACCAGCGCCCAGAGCAGGAGTGCGGCGGCGAAAAGCGCGGCGCAGGTGCGCGGCGCGTGGAAGCGGATGCTCTTCATGGCTCAGCGGTGTTGCGGGCCGGAGCGTGCGCCGGTCCGCTCCGCGCCGCAAGCCGCCGGCCGTTGCACGGAACGGTCGGGTTTGTAGCCGCGGGTTGGCAAAGACTCCGCGGCCGTTGTCCGCCGCCGGACGGGACCTTGAGTTCTCGACCCCGCTCGAGCAGTCTCGCCCGCACTCCCATGAGCACCCCGACCGCGTCCGTGCCGCCCGACCCCAAGGCACCGATCCCGAGGCAGATCTCCTACATCATCGGCAACGAGGGTTGCGAACGCTTCAGCTTCTACGGCATGCGGAACATCCTCACGGTGTTTCTCGTCGGCTCGCTGCTGACGCATCTGCCCGAGGCGGATCGAGCGGGCGCGGCGAAGGACATCTTCCACACCTTTGTCATCGGCGTGTATTTCTTCCCGCTGCTCGGCGGCTGGATCGCCGACCGGCTCTGGGGCAAATACCACACGATCTTCTGGCTCAGCCTGATCTACTGCGTGGGGCAGGGCTGCCTCGCGCTGTTCGTGGACAACCGGATCGGGTTCTACACGGGCCTGTTCCTCATCGCGCTCGGCTCGGGCGGCATCAAACCGTGGATCTCGGCCTTCGTCGGCGACCAGTTCGACCGGACCAACAAGCACCGGGCGAAGGTCGTGTTCGATGCGTTCTACTGGATCATCAATTTCGGTTCGTTCTTCGCCTCGCTGCTGATGCCGCACTTCCTCGTGCAACTCGGACCGGCGGTCGCCTTCGGCATTCCCGGCGTGCTGATGTTCATCTCGACGGTCATCCTGTGGGCCGGGCGGAAAAAATACGTCATGGTCCCGCCGACGCCGCCGGATCCGCACTCGTTCCTGCGTGTTGCCTGGACGGCGTTGCGCTCGGGCGGCTACGGGCTGGCGCTGCTGGGCGTCGGGGTCGGGCTGGCGGTCGCGGCGTTCGCGGCCACGCCGCAGCTGGGTTTCGTCATCGCCGCGTGCTCGGCTTTGGTGGCGGTGATCGCGTTCGGCGGGCTCGGGGTCTGGCTGCAACTCGACGGCGCACGCGGGCCGCACCCGGAGGAAGCGGTCGCCGGCGTGCGCGGCGTGCTGCGGGTGCTGGTGTTGTTCGCGCTGGTGACGCCGTTCTGGTCGCTCTTCGACCAGAAGGCCTCGACGTGGGTGCTGCAGGCCAACGCGATGGATAAGCCCGCGTGGTTCCAGTCTTCGATGATGCAGGCGCTCAACCCCGCGTTGGTCATGCTGCTCATCCCGTTCAACAACCTCGTGCTCTATCCGTTCCTCGGGAAACTCGGCTGCGAGATGACGGCGCTGCGGCGCATGGGGGCGGGCATCGCGTTCTCGGGCGTCGCCTGGATCTTCGTCGGCGCGATGCAACTGGTGCTCGACGGCGGTTCGACGTTCTCGATCACGTGGCAGGTGCTGCCCTACGCGTTCCTCACGCTCGGCGAAGTGCTCGTGTCGGCCACGGGGCTGGAGTTCGCCTACAGCCAAGCGCCGCAATCGATGAAGGGCGCGCTGATGAGCTTCTGGATGCTGTCGGTCACGATCGGCAACCTCTGGGTGCTCGTGGTGAACGCGGGGGTGAAGAACGCCGCGGTCACCGACTTCATCGCGTCGACCGGCTTCGGCGTGACCGCGTTCCAGATGTTTTTCTTCGCGGCGTTCGCTTTCATGGCGGCCTTGATCTTCGCGCTCGTGGCGCGGAGTTATCCGGTGGTCGACCACTACCGCCGCGCGTGACCGGCGGAGCGGTCAAGGCACCTGAGCCGGCCGCCCGCACCATGCCTAGCGGGCAACCGTCGTCTCCCGCGCACTATTCCGGAAGAGCAGTCCGGAAAGCAGGAACAGGAATGCCCAGCACGCGTTGAGGAAAAAGATCTTCGCCACGTCGGCGTCGAAGTTCGGCCGCCAGACGAACCACGCGACGATCGGCACGCAGAACTGCACGGCGCACGCTCCGAACATCGCGCGCGCCATGCCGTCGGCGCGGAAATTGGCCAGCACGGCGCCGAGGGCGGCGGTCACGATCACGCCGCCGTAGAGCAGGTTCGCGGGATTGTCCTCATCGCCGATGAACCCGACCGCGAGGTTGACCCAGATGAGTGACAGACAGCCGAACACAGCCAGGCCGGCGGCGATGCGGTAGGTGACGCTGCCGGCGCGGTTGGTCGCAAACCGGTAGGCGAGGCCCGCACCCGTGAAGAGCACGTAGGCGAGGAGGAAGTCCGACAGCGTCCAGTTGACCTCGGAGGAGAACCGCATGCCGATCAGCGGCACGAGCAGTGGCAACGCGGGAACCAGAAAGTAGGGGAGCAAGGGACGGGATGACATCATGGTCGACAGTGTGCCGGTCGCGCGTGAAATCCTGATGAAACCGGCGTGAAAACGAGAGGGAAAATCGGCGGCTGGCTGCGCCCCGACATGAGAATCCCCGCCCGATCTTCCGGCTCAACGCTCGCGCACGCGGAGGCGCAGGAAGCGGCGGGGCGCGCTGGTGAGGCTCGTCGTGTCCGTCACGGTCACGCTCTGCCCGGTCGTGCCGGGGTCGGTGGCGATGACGGACCACGTCACGAGGTCCGAGGAGCCGAGGACTTCGTAGATGAGGTCGGCGCGGGCGCGATTGAACGTCAGTTGCAGGCGCGAATCGCCGCTGAGCGAGGTCACGGGCTGGCCGGGCGTCGCCTGCAACGGATTCGTCGCGAGCGCGTATTCGAGCAGGTTGGCGAGGCCGTCGCGGTCGGGATCGGCGTCGGGCAGGCGGTCCGCCTCGCTCGCGCTCGGGAGCGCGGTGGCCGTCCACTCCGCGTAGGGATCGGGCGGCGCGGGCGTGGTGGCACTGGCCGACCCCGAGGCGGCGGAGTCGAGGGCGAAGAGATTGGTCGCGATGACTTGATAATGATAATTCGTCGACGCGGTCAGCCCGGTGTCGGCGTAGCTGGCGGTGGCGACGCTGCTGGCGACCGTGGTCCACGGGCCGCTGGCGCTCGCGCCGCGCTGCACGGTGTAGCTGGTGGCCCCGCTGACGGCGGACCACGTGAGGGAGATCGCGGTCGGCGAGGTCGCCACGGCGGCGAGGTTGGTGGGCGCGGCGGGCGGGCCGGCGGCCTCGGCGACGGCAGGGGCGACGAAGCGCCACTTGATCGCGTCGCCGGTATTGGTGTTCGCCACCATGCTGAAGGTGCCGTCGCCGTCGTCCTTGAGGCGCCGCGCCGTGGTGGGGGCGGCGGGATTCTCAAGGTAATACCAACCGTGCTGATCGGCGACGAGCTGCCACTCGACCGACGAGCCGGTCTGGCCGACCGAGCCGAAGGAGATCGCCGAGCTGACGTTGCGCAGCGGGCGGCCGTCGCGGGTGGAGAGCAGGCGATAGGTGTTGGCGGTGACGCCGGGCGAGAGGAAGAACTGCGTGCCGGTGTCGCCGTCGTTCGGGTTGACCGAGCTCGGCGCGCCGCCGCTGCCGGGGTTGTGGACCCGACGGAAGATGCGGTTGTGGAGGTGATAGGCGCGGTTCGTGACGACGTTCGTGACGCCGTCCCAGCCGGCGTAGAGCTGGCCGAAGGGCGTGAGCGTGCCGTCCTCGCGGATGGCATTGGAGCGCGGTGCCTCGGCGGGGTCGGGCGCGCCTTGGTTCACGCTGCCGGAATTCTGGATGAAGGCGAAGAGCGAGTAGCGCTTCAGCCACGTGAGCGCCTCTGCGCGCCAGAGGAACTCGGCGAGGAAGTTGAAGTTGTCGCCCTCGGTCCACGTCGCCGTGCCGGACCAGCGCACGGTCGAGAATTCCGTCAACCACACGGGGCGGCCGAAAGTCGTGTAGTTGCTCGTGAGGTGGTTGATCAACGCGTCGGCGCTCGGGTTCGCATACCAGTGGACGGCGGTGTAATCGCGGCGGTAGCCCAGCGCGTCGGCTTGGCTGACGAAGTCCGTCATCCAGCCGTTGAAGGCGCTGGCGGGCGCCGGTGACACGAGCGGCACGTCCTGCGCCATCAATCGCGGCCAGCGCGTGATGGCGGTGGCGACGAGCGTGTTGCCTTGTTCCACTTTGTCCGGCTCGTTGAAGCCCATCAGGTAAACCGGCTTCGCGTTGGCCTGGAGGTCGCGCTGGATCAATTCGAGCGGACCGGCCGTGGTCCCGTGTGCGAAATTGAAATTGCCCCACTGCATCGGGCTGAAGGCGTGCGCGGCCTCCATGAACGGGAACGCATCACTCGTCTGCCGGCCCCACGAATAACTCCATGAGCCGCCGAAGCGGCGGTAGAAATCCTCGATGAACCGCAGGTTTGGATCGCCTGTGTAGGGATTCGCGGATGTCGCGATGAGGTTGTTCGTGCCGGCGATGCCCTTCTTCGGGTAATGGCGCTGGAAGTTGGCGTTCCACAACTGCACGCCGAGCCCGTTGACGGCGGGTTGCACGACGGCGAGCGAGCCGGAGGAGAAACTGCTGTTGAGCGACTGCAACGACAGACCGGAGTAAACGTTCACGAGCCGGAAGTCCGCGGTGTCAGCCGTGGTGAGATCGGGCACGAGCCACCAATCCTGGTGCGGCTGCGCCGTGTAGGCCTGCGCCGTGACCTGCGTGCCGGCGGTGGTGCTGACGGAGGCGAGCGCGAGGCACAGCCCGGTCGTGACGTGGCGCACGCGGTAGCTGCCGTCGCGATGGTTGAGGAGCAACTGCCAGTCGGTGTCGGTCGGATGCGCCGGCGTGAAGATGACCTGGCCGTTGACCAGTCCGAGGCGCAGGTCGGGGCCCTTGCTGCGAAGGCGGTAGGTGGAGTCGGAGTAGGTGTCCCAGGTCGTCGCGGGTGGCGCGGCATTGACCGCCTCGCGCAACGCGTAGGTGCCACCGGCGTCGCGCGGCGGGTAGAGCTGCAGCTCCTGCACGCGGGCGTTGAACGCCGACGACGTCACGATCCGCACGCGTGAGGTGGTGACAGCCTCGGAGAACACGATCGTGCGCGCGACGGCGGTGTTGCCCGTGATCGTGGCGCCGGGGATGGCGACCCAAGCGGCGCCGTCCCAATACTGCAGCGCGAAATCCGCCATCGGCTGCGTGACCGTGCGCGTGGAATCGCCCGGATCGATGAAGCCCGTGTATACGTGCGCGCTGCCGACGCGGTGCGAGTCGAGCAGGTCGACTTCGAGCCACTCGCCCGCGGCGGTGTTGGTGCAGAGCCAGCGCGATGTGTTGTCGATCAGGCCGTCGACGGCGTTCTTGGCGTAGCCGGCGCCGTATTGGTTGTTGAGCACGGCGGACGACGAGGTCGCGGGGCGTTCGTGCGCGAGGTTGAGGCGCACATCGGTGCCAAGCGGGAAACCCTGCTCGGTGCCGCCGGAGACATTGGGCGGGAAGAGGGCGAGTTCGCGGATGGTGAAGCTGCCGCTGTTGGTGCAGTAGAACCGGAAACGCGTCGCCGTGACGGCTTGGGTGAAGATCACGTTGACCTCGGTCGCGGTGTTGCCCGAGACGGTGGTTCCGGGCACGTCGGCCCAGGCGAGGCCGTCGAAATATTGGAAGCGGAAATTGGCCGGCACCTGCGTGGGCGCGGCGTTGGTCCACTGGCCGAGGTAGAGATGGGCGCTGGCGAGCGTGAGCGCGCGCGGGTAGGTAATCTCGATCCAGAACGGGCCGGTCTGGCTGCCCGTGCGGTGGGAGTGGTAGTTGCTGACGATGCCGTCGACCGCGAAGTCGGCCACGTAGCTGCCGTTCTGCACGCTGGCGGTGACGGGCTGGAATTTCGCGTAGTTGACGCGGGCGACTTGGGCGTCGAGTCCCGGCAGCGCGGCCAAGCCCAGCAACGCCGTGCGGAGCAGCAGGGAGCAGCGGCGAGGGTGGGGGAACAGCATGAGGCGCAAGCCGTGGGGTCGGGCGTGGCGACCGGCGGGTGGAAAACTTTATCCTGCCCCACCTGCCGCCGCCACTCCCCCGTTGGCGGGAATCGACGGCGCGGGGCTGCGGGAGAAGATCCGGTCTGGGACGGCCATTCGGGACAAAAGGAAGGGCCAGTCAGAGACTGGCCCTAATCGCACTGACTGGACTGGTTGGTTGGTCGCGCGGGATCGGTTTAAGCGGACTTCGCCGTCGTCACCTGAGCGCGGCGGCGACGCTGCCACATCACGAAACCCAGCGCCCCGAGGCCGGCAAGGGCGGCGTAGGTGGACGGCTCGGGGATGGCGGCGGCCGTGATTGTGAAATCGGAAACTAGAAAGCCAGTTCCGTTACCTCCAGTTAGTCCACCCGGTGTAGCTCCGGTAGAATTCGATCCCCCACCATTGTAGATTTGAGCCCAAAAACCAATAGCTGTGACACTGTTGAAAGTCGGGGTAGCTGCCGATGACACAGTCTGAATAGCGGTTACCGGATCGTAGTTGAACCAAGTAAGAGAACTAAAGGTGTTACTAGAAGTTGCTCCGGAAGAGTTAACAGATGCTATTACACTTGAGATATACCAGCTTGAGTTGTTCTGCACGATAAGGCGAAGTCGCGAGTTTGAACCGAAATTGGTCGTGCCTTTCCAATTGATAGAATATGAGTCGTTGGCCGATAGCGAAACAGATCCTGTGTTAAAGCCATTAAGGAAATCCGATTGTTTGAATACTATCGCTGAAGTGAATGCTATGGTGTTAGCAGTAGGTGTTCCCGATACGAACCTCCACTTCGGGATGATATTAAAAGTATCATAGCCGCCAATGCTGGTGCCGGCAGTTCCAGCATTGTCTGCAATTTGCTTTGTGTTGAAACCACCATATGCGACACCCGCGGTGACGCCTGTTATTGCACTTCCTCCGTAAAAAGATCCCGACAGGCCGCTAGGTGTAGTGTATCCACTTAATGGACTAGAGGCGTCGGAAGTGCTAAACGTTTTTACTCCACTGTATGTTGCCCCGTCCGTTTCGGTCCAACCATTGAGAGCCGCGGCTGCCGTAACATAACCAGTAGATTGCCCCCAATCGATCAGTGCTTGTGGGTAAGCATTGTTTACGAGCGTTAGACTGCAGATTGAGGCAAACAGTGCGCTAGGAACAAGTTTCATGGGGTGCTTAGTTGGGGCTCACTTTGGCTGCGAAGAATGATTGGAATGAGAAGCTAAAACAGTCAGAAATACAGTCAATCACGCAAAGGCGAAATTTCTAATGCGCTACCTGCTAATACCCAGCCCAGCTGACTTTGGGGTAAGGATGATGCCGATACGATTGAAATAATTCTGACAATTGGTGCCTTCGATTGCCGTCCTCGCAAGAATACCAAATCTGTAGATCAAGCGAAACCCCCCAGACGGGTGAATCAGAATAATAGGCAAGAAGAAATTCGTCTAAGGAAATTCACAAATATCAGAAGTAAAACAAATTAGGATTGTAAGTGATTTTCCTCGGAGCAAGAATTTTACAGAAATAGTGCAAGTGATTCAGTAAGATAAGATACTGAGTAACTTAAGCAAAATTCATCGCGCCGCGCGGTTCGGACCCTGTCTGTAGGTGGCCAGCCGCTCTTCCATCTGCGGCAAAAGGTGCAGGTCACCCCGTTGACGGGCTAGGTCCATGGCTCGGGTCAGCGTTGTGATCGCGGCCGGGAAATCTCCGGCGGCCGCCTCGGCGGCGGCGAGGGTGCCGAGGTAGGCGGGATTGGCGGGTTCGGCGGCGACGCAGTTCCGGGCCAGTTCCAGCGCGCGCGCCGGACGGCGCAGGGTTTCGTCTGCGGCGGTGGCGTAGAGCCAGGCGAGATTGTTGGCGGCGATCGCGTTGGTTACCTGCTCCCGTAGGGCGCGTTCGTAGGCCGCGGCGGCGCGGGCGAGTTGGCCGCGGGCGGCGAAGCCGATGCCGGTTTGCGTGAGCAGACGATAGCGCTCGCCGGGCGGGGCGACGCGCGTCGCCAGATCAAAGCTGGCCTGCGCGGCGTCCCAATTCCCGCGCTCCGCCTCCAGTTCGCCGAGGCGCAAGAGCGCGGGGTAATTC
>CAYYVB010000079.1:0-10498 GCA_964475035.1 uncultured Opitutaceae bacterium
GGTTGGCGGCGATGAGTCCGAAGAAGGCGAGGCGCGGACAACTTTTGCGCTGCATTGACAGGCTGAGGGGGAAGGCGGATTTGGCGGCGGCTTCCCACGTGATGACGGGATCGCCGTTCCATTTTTGAAGATTGCGGACGGCTTCGACCGCCACGTTACCGTAGGTGCTCATGAGATGCGTTACCGCACGTAAGTGCCTTTGGTATCGGATTCGTGGGCGCGGCTGAGGGCGGCGAGGGTTTTCAGGATCTCCTCCACGTCGGCCGGTTTGGCGCGGGTGAAAAGTTTCGCGAGTTGCGCGGCGGTCTGCGGACTCTCGGCTTGGGCGAGGGCGGATTCCACCGCCTTGGCGCGCTCGGCCATCGTCTTCGGCCACGGTTGCTTGGCGGCGGCTTTCGGCTTTCGGCTCTGGTCCTTCGACGCTTGGCGTTTCGCGGGGGCGGCGGTGAGGTCGAGATCGGTTTGCCGGGCGGAGGGCTGACCGCTGACGGCGGAGAGCTGATACTCCGGGCGGAGCCAGCGGATCTTGCCTTCGGCCTGCTCCTTGGCGCGGGCGGCGTTGAGGGCGACGACGCGTTCGAGGATCTCGGCGTCGCTCAAGGGCCAGGGCCAGCCGTAGGCGTCGGCGACGGCGCGGTCGAGGTCGTCGTGGAGCTGTTTGAGCGTCGAGACGAGGGCGGCGTCGTGGATGGCGCGTTCCTTCGTGGTGAGGACCAACTCTTTCTCTTTATCTTTATCTTCAATCTGTCCGGCGGGATTCACCGAGGAACTTTCGGCCAAGGCAGGAGAAAGAGAACGATGAAGAGAAAGAGAAAGATTTTGGGCGGCGCGGAGTTTTTCCAGCACGTTGTAGATGTCGGTGAGGCCGAGGCGGTGCTGGGCTTGCGCGCGTTTGCGGTGGGCGTCGAGCTCCTCGGCCAACGCGCGGATGCGCTCCTTCTGCTTCTCGGTGCAGTCGGGGAAGGGGAATGGATCGAAGCAGCGGGTCTTGTCGTAAACGGGGCGATCTTCGAGGCGGCTCCCTACTGCCAATGCGAATGACGTATGAATTCGCCCCGACAGGACTCCCAATGCGAATGCGTCGTCTATTCCAATCGCGATCAGCTTGTCGTCAGGAAGTATCTCTCCGTCGAGGAATACGAAAAAGCGATGCTTTGCCGTCTGAGGCGTCGCGACGAACCTACGAAGGCCGCGAATGGAATTCCGGAGTTGTTCGTTCGAACGCGCAAATAGCCACCAGTTTGTCCGACGTGCTTTGTCCGGGTTTTGGTCGCGCTCTGGCTTCACGCGCAGCAGCAAATGCTCATACACCGCGGGAAATTTTTCGCGGACTTCGGGCTCCTTCAGACCGAACATATCAATGACCATGACTCCTCGCGGTTGATCGGTTACGTCTTTCCCGTTTCGGTATGGGCGAACTCGCTGACGCAACTCGTGGTCTGATTTCAATCCCAAGGCATTTGCCTCAGTTTCGGTCACAATGAAGCCGTCGCCATGGGGTATGACTCCGCGAGAAGCTAAGAGAGTGTTTGCTGTTAGCGATTTCATCTCAGCAGCCGAAGTCTTCCCGATGAGGTCCGATGAAATTGGGACAAGCTCTAGACTGAGCTGCACACCTGCTTCACCATCCTGTGCCGGAGTCTCGTTGGTGACTCGCACAAGTTGTGGCGTCGGCTTCGGCAGTCGCGAGGCGCCCACAGTCATTGCGATTCGCACCGCAGCCGAGCTTGATGAGTCCACCCACGGATGGTCTGGAATCGCGAACGTTAGATAGATCCCATCGTCCATCGCGGATTGAACGACGCGCCGATTGAAGATCTGGCGGATGGAGTTGGTCGTAATGAAACCGAAACGTCGCGTGCGGCCGGCGAGCGTTTCGCGTGCCGCCTTGTGCCACCAGAACATCACGAAGTCCGCGCTCTCCGGCATCGCGGGATACGCAGCGCGGAGCGTTTCGGTGTAACCGTCACCGAGGTCTTCACGCATGCGTTTGTTTCCCAGAAACGGCGGGTTGCCGATGATGAAGTCGGCCTGCGGCCACACGGCGGGGCGGGGATTGAGGAAGGCTTCGAGCGGGACGACGGCGGCTTCGTCGGGGATCTCGCGGCCGGTGACGGGGTCGGTCTTGTGGGTGCGGCGGTCCCAGACGTAGCGGAGCGTGTGGGCCTTGATCTGGTCGGCGGGGCAGAACTGGCCGTCGGTGGTGAGGTAGCCGCGGTCGTCCCACGCGAGGACGGCGTCGCGGCATTCGATGTTGTTGAAGCGTTTGAGGACGGGTTCGGCGGGCATGGCGTCGCCGTGGACGCGGAAGTGCCATTGGAGGTAGCCGATCCAGAGGACGAGCTCGGCGATGGCGGCGGCGCGGGGGTTGAGCTCGAGGCCGAGGAATTGGTGTGGGTCGACGGTGGCGCCGGCGAGGTTGAGGGTGTCGGTCTCGCCGAGGTCGCGGAGGAGGGCGACGACTTCGCCTTCGAGGCGCTTCATCTGCTCGAGGGCGACGTAGAGGAAGTTGCCGGAGCCGCAGGCAGGGTCGAGGACGCTGAGGGAGCAGAGTTGGGCGTGGAAGGCGCGGACGGTGGCGCGGGCTTCCTTGAGGGCGGCGTCGGTGCCGCGCTGGCCGAGGGCGACGGCGGCGATGCGGACGCCGGACCATTCCTCGCGGAGGGGCTCGATGAGGGTGGGAAGGACGAGGCGTTCGACGTAGGCGCGGGGGGTGTAGTGGGCGCCGAGCTTGTGGCGTTCCTCGGGGGCGAGGGCGCGTTCTAGGAGGGTGCCGAAGATGGCGGGCTCGACGTGTCGCCATTCGAGGGCGGAGGCGGAGCGGAGAAGGCCGAGCTGGGTGCCGTTGACGGGGAGGGCGCGGGCGGAGGCGAAGAGGCCGCCGTTGAAGTAGAGGAGTTTTTTCTTCAGCAGGCCGGAGAAGCGGCCCTGGTTCATGTCCTCGAAGAGGAGTTCGAGCATCGGCACGAAGGCGCCGGGGTCGTCCTTCACGGAGTCGAGGAGGTGGCGGAAGCCGTCCTTCGGGAGGAGGCCGACGTCCTCGGCGAACATGCAGAAGAGGCAGCGGGAGAGAAATTCGGCGACGAGCTTGGGGTCGTGTTGTTGCTCGAAGGATTTGGCGAGCTCGGCGAGGTAGCCGGCGACTTCGCGGGTGACGGCGGCGGCCTTCTTGGCGGGATCGAGCGAGTGCGGGTCGAGCCAGACGGCGCGGAGAGTGGCGCGGACTTCGGGGCGGGCGAGGTCGGCGAGGCGGACGCGGTAAGTGCGGGCGTCGGGGAAGGGTTGGTAGTTTTTGCCCTTCTGGGTGAAGTCAGCATGGAGCTCGATGACGTGACCGACGTCGACGATGAGGAGGAAGGGCGGCGGGTCTTCGTCGGCCGGGAGGGAGCGGGCGTAGCGGTCGGCCTGGCCGAGGGCCTTGAGCATGGCGTCGTCCCAGGCGGCGGTGCCGCGGGCGATTTTCGGGGATTTCGGGGTGGCGACGCCGAGGTCGAGGGCGAGGAGGGCCTCCTCGGTCTTGGCGGCGGCGTATTGCTTGGCCTCGAGGACGAAGGAGCCGCGTTTGTAGAGATCGATGCGGCCGGTGGTGGTCTTGCCGTCGCGGTGACGGAAGGTGACGGCGCGTTCGAAGACGTAGGCGTTAAGCGCGGTGTCGTCCGTGGCGGGATCGGGGCGGGTGACGTCAAGGACGTCGCAGAGCTCGGAGAGGAAGAGCTGGTAGTTGGCGCGCTCGGCAGCTTGGGCGGCGGACCAGCGGGAGATGAATGTCGCGACCGGATCGGGAGCCATGAGGTCGGGGTGAAGTGAACCGGAGCGGCGCGGGGGCGGCAAGCTCAGGTGGGAGTGGAGCGCGGCGTCAGGTTTTCCGGGCGAAGTCGATGATGGCGATCGGCTCGTTGGGCTTTTCCTCGGTGACGATCTCGAAGGTGCTCCTAGCTCGGGTGGCGCTCCAGCCTTTCGTGTCAAAGATCTCGAGATGGGCGGTGCCTTGGGTGCGGTAGCGGTTTTCCCAGCCGGTGATCGGCGTGGCGGCACCGGCTTCAATGCGGACGCTTTGCACGCGGATCGCGTCGGAGCCGGCCTTGAATTCGTAACGGTAGAATGTTTGGGCGTGCTCGATCGCGGTGGTGCGGTGAGCCTCGGCGCTGGCGCGCGCGGTTTGTTGCTCACGGGCGGAATCCGACGGACGGGCGGGTCGCGGGCGCGTTGGAGCAGGGGCGGGTTGGCGGACGTTATGCGTCGACGGAGGCGACGAGGGTGACTTGGGAGTGGAGGAAACCGAGCCGCCACTATGCGGCGCAGCCTGTTTGAGCTTCGCGGCGATCGGCTCCGGGATCAACTGGGCAGGAATCGTCATCGCCTTGCGCTGGGCGACGAGGAGAAAGCGATCCGCGGCGGGATCGTAGGAACGGATGACCACGTCGCGAAGCTTGCGTCCGTCGGTGAGATCGAGGCGCTGATATTCGAGCGGCGTGGCCTCGGTGTCAGTTGAGGAAGCCTCAATCGGAGCGAGTAGGGAAACGAGAGACACGAGTAGAACGGCGATGGCCGCAAAGGTCTGTTTCATGGCATAGGACAAGAATGAGCGAATCTGCCTTCTGATGCATCGGCTTGGCCCCGCCGAGTGGTCGCTGGGGAAGAGTTCGCAAGGGTGGTGAAAGCGGCAAGGCGGAAGTGGGTGGCGCGGGGAAGTCGAGAGTCGAGAGTCGAGGGACGAGGGGCGAGAGTCGAGGGACTAGGGTCGAGGGGCGAGAGTTGGATCGTGAGTGCTTACAGGTCGGGGCACGCGGTGGTGGAGAAGGTGGGAATGAAAAAGCGCGGCTGGGGGCCGCGCTCGGTGGGGGAATGATGATGAGAAAGAGGAAAGAGAAAGATTGTCCGGAGGTGGCGTCAGCGGAGGCGGCGGCGGAGTTCGGCGAGGTCGCTTTCGAGGCGGGCGAGGAGGGCTTGGGTGTCGGCGGGCGGAGTGCCGTTCGCAGGTGTCGGCGGCTCGGCGTCCTTCGCGGCGAGTTCCTGCATCGTCGAGACGATGATGCCGATGAAGAGGTTCAGGATCGTGAAGGTGGCGATGACGATGAAGGGCACGAAAAACGCCCAGGCCCACGGGTGCGTCGTCATCACGGGACGCACGATGCCCATCGACCAGCTTTCGAGCGTCATGACTTGGAAGAGAGTGTAGAGGCTTCCTCCGAGCGTGCCGAACCAGTCGGGGTGGGCCGCGCCGAAGAGTTTCGTGGCGAGGACGCCGGCGGTGTAGAAGAAGATCAGCATCACCGCGATCACGCCGGCGAGTCCCGGAATGGCGTGGAGGAAGGCGGCGACGACCCGCCGGAGTTGCGGGACGACGGTGAGCAGGCGCAACACGCGGAGCACCCGGAGGGCGCGCAACACCGCCCACGGCCCCGCCCCGGGCGCGAGGGCGACGGCGACGACGGCGAAGTCGAACCAGTTCCACCCGCTGCGCCAGAACAGGCCGCGGTAGGCGGCGAATTTGAGCACGAGTTCCGCCACGAAGATCGCGAGGCAGAGGCGGTCGAGCGCCAGCAGCACGCCGCTCCAAGCGGATTGCATCACGGCGGCGTTGGTCTCGAAGCCGAGCACGGCGGCGTTGAGCAATATCACGCCGACGAGGAAGGTCTGGGCGCGCCGGGTCTCAAGGAAGGCGGCGAGGCGGAGGCGCCAGGGGGCGGCGCCGGTTTGCTGACGAAGGAGGGCGAGGTCGTGTTCGCTCATGGAGGGAAGGTGGCGTGGAAGGTGTGCGCGGGGGGCGGGGCGTCAACTCCGGTGGGGCGAAGACCCGCGTCCGGAGGTCGCGGGCTACCGGGTGTCGAGTGGGCGGGATTTTTTTGAGAACGTGAAAGAGAACGAGGAACGAGAACGAGGTGGGGCGGGCTACCTGAGGAGAAGAGATGAAGGGGCCGATCTGGAGGGCGGTGCGTTTCACTCTGGTTTGTCCTGCGGACGGGGAGCCGAAGAACCCGCACCCGGAGGTTGCGGGCTACCGAGTGCAGAGTGAGAAAATGAATAAAGCGCGTTGGGTGGCTGCGCTGGGTTGGTTTTCGAATTCTGGATTCTGGCTCCTGAATTTTGGATGCCGTTTGCCTCGATGTCCGTGCTGGGGGGAGAAGATTAAGAGAAAGAGGAAAGAGAAAGATCCCGGGGGCGGGGAGGTGGAGCGGATTGACCTCAATCCGCTCGGAGTGAGCTGAACTCGGCGCGTGCTTCCGCGGTTCATTCAGCGCTCGTGGCTTCGAGGACCCGCGCTCGGAGATCGCGGGCTACCTGATGCATTCGGGGGTGGGCATGAAAAAGCGCGGCTGGTGGGCCGCGCTTTTGGGGAGAAAGATTTTCTGCGGCGGGCTAGCGGATGATTTTCAGGCGGAAGAAGAGGTTTGGGGCGGAACTCATCGGGTAGCGGGCGCGCCAGGTCTGGGTGGTGCTGTTGGAGGCGATTTGCTCGTGGGTGACGTCGTCGCTGGTCCACGTGGCGAGGTCGGTGGAGACTTCGACGATGTAGGTCAGGTCGGGGCGGTCCGTCGCGCGGGTGTAGGTGTAGGTCCAGTCGTTGTTGAGCGTGGAAGTGGCGGGGACGTGCGCGGCGGGTTGGCCCGTGGCGTCGAGCCCGAGGCCGTAGGCGACGAGGTTCGGCAGGCCGGCGGGGCCGCGGGCCTGCGGCCCGCTGACCGTGGTGTTGTTGAAATCGGCGTTGGAGAAATTCGCCAGCCGCCAGGCGTCGAAGCCGGTGGCGACGGTGACGGTGGCGGGCGGGGTGATGAAGCCGCCGAGGGGATTACTCACGCGCACGGTGTAGGTGCCGGCGTTGCCGGCGGTGATGTTGTCGAGTGCGAGGGTGCTCGAGTTCTGATTGGCGAGCAGCAGGCCATCCTTGAACCACTGGTAACTCGGCGCGGGATTTCCGGTCACGAGCACGGAAAGGCTGGCGGAGCCGCCGGAGGCGAAGGTGAGGCTGCCGGGGGGCGTCACGATTTCCGCGCGGGTGGTGAGCGGGACCTGATCGCTGCCGATGATGAAGCTGCTGGCGCCACCGGCGGAAACCGCGAGGGCGTTGGCGGCCACTGGGACGGGCGTGGTGCGGTTGGTGGTGGTGCCGTCGCCGAGCTGGCCGAAATTGTTTCGGCCCGTCGCCCAAACTGTCCCGTCCGTCTTCAGGATCAGCGAGTGGTAAACCGAGGCGCTGGCGCTGGAAACCCCGGCGGCGATTTGCACGGGAACCAGACTGGAGGTGGCGGTGCCGAGACCGAGTTGACCGTGGAGGTTGGAGCCCATGCCCCAGAGAGTGCCATCCGACTTGAGAAAAAGACTGTGGATTTCGCCGGTCCACGCGGCGGTGACGCCAGTGGCGATCGGGATCGGGGACCGGCGATGCGTGGTGGAGTTGTCTCCGAGCTGACCGTTGGTGTTGTAGCCGAAGCCCCAGAGGGAGCCGTCGTTCTTCACGAAGAGCGTGTGGTGGAATTGGGAGGAAACGGAAGCCACGTCGGAGGCGACTTGGACGAAGCTGGTGCGGTTCGCGGTCAAGCCGTCGCCGAGTTGACCGATGGCATTGTTGCCCGTGGTCCAGAGCGTGCCGTCGGTCTTGAGGATCACGCTGTGGGCTTGCCCGGCCGCGACGGAGCCGACGCCGGTGGCGAGTTGGATGGGAGTAAATTGGTTCGTTGTGTTGCCCGTGCCCAGGACGCCGGCGTTGTTTTCGCCGGTGCCCCACAGGGTGTTGTCCCCTTTGATGAAGAGGGTGTGATAACCGCCGACCGAGAAAGAGCGCACGCCGGTGGCGACCTGGTAGGCGGTGCGGCGGGTGGAGGTTTGCGCGCCGTCGCCGAACTGGCCCCAGTTGGTTTCGCCAAGGGCGGACAGGACTCCATCCGTCCGAAGGATGAACGTAAGATAGCCGGTGCCGCCGTTGGCGCGATTGACAGCGGCGGCGATGCCGTTGGCGGCGGGAGTCAGGAAGGGGCGGTAGTCGGTGGTGCCGTCGTTGCTGCGGTTGAGCGACATCTCGCTGCCGAAGACGTTCGGAAGCCCGCCGGCGTAGCCCGAGGCGAGGACTCTCCCGTCGGGCAGGGTGAAGAGCGTCCGCGCGTGGGCGTGGGTGACTTGACTGACCGCCGGGATGAGCGGATGCGCGACAAGGGTCGTTTGGTTGCCCGGAGTCACCGAGTCGCCTTGGCCAAGCTGGCCGTAGAAGTCATTGCCGGCGACCCAGAGGGCCGGTGTGGGGCCTGATTTGACCGCGAACGTGACGCCGTTGGTGCAATAGGCCCGGGCGAAGCCGGTGCCGAGTTGCACGGGCGAAAGGCGCCGGGTGGTGTCGCCGAGTCCGAGCTGACCGCTGGAGTTGTCGCCATAGACCCAGAGGGTTCCGTCGGTCTTGACGAAGGCGTTGTGGATGCCGCCGCCGGAGATGAAGGCGACGTCGCTCGCGATCTGCCCGGCGGTGCTGCGGGCGGTGGTATTGCCGGTGCCGAGCTGGCCATAGGAATTGTCTCCGACGCTCCAAAGCGTGCCATCAACCTTCAGGTAGGTCAGGTGCCTGGCGCCGCAGGCGACGGCGGCGACGCCGGTCGCAATCTGGGCGAAGCTGGTGCGCTCGGTCTTGGTGCCGTCTCCCAACTGACCATAAAAATTGCTGCCGCCGGTCCAAAGTGTGCCGTCGGTCTTGATGTAGGCGGCGAAGGAAAACCCGAAAGAAAACCGGGCGACGCCGGTCGCGATCGGAACGGGTTTCGTCTGGATGGCGAAGGAATCGATGAGCGGATAGAGATAACCCGCGCCCCAGAGCGTGCCGTCCTCCGTGAGGAAGAGCACGGCGTAGTTGCTCTCGTTGGCGGCGACCTGGATGACGCGCGTGGCGATGGGCTGGAGATTGGCGCGAGGAGCGGTGTCGCCCAAACCGAGTTGGCCTTCGCGATTGTCGCCGGTGCCCCAGAGCGTGCCGTCGGTGCCGAGGAAATAGGCGGACGGGCGCGAGAGCACGGCGGCTTGCATGCCCGTCGCGACGAGGGTGGGCGTGCGGCGGGGGACCGCGGCCTGACCGAGGCCGAGTTCGCCGAGTTCGTTGGAGCCGGCGACCCAAAGCTCGCGCAGTCCGCTGCCCAGGGCGCGCTGGGTGATGTTGTAGGTGGTGCCGCCGATGACGAGCGTCGCGCTGCGGTCGGCGCCGGTGTCGTTGGCGGCAAAGTTGACGTCGAGCAGACGCTGGCCGGTGCCGGAATTGACGGGGAAACTGATCCACGAAGCGGTGGTCGAGGCGGTCCATGCTCCCGGTTCGGTAACCAGAATCGGGCGGGTCGAGGCGGCGGCACCGGTTTGGAAGCCGACGGGCACGACGGTGATCGTGCGCTCGACCGGGGGCGCGGCTTGGTAGGAGGCGTTGCCGGGTTGGGAGGCGCGGATGACGACGGTGCCGATGCCGGTGAGCGTGAGGTTACTGCCGGAAATCGTGGCGGGGCCGGAGACGACGGAATACGTCAAGGGCAGGCCGGAGATGGATGTGCCGGACAGGAGAATCGGCGTCGTGCTGAGATTGAAGAGATCGGCCGGCGGCGTGAACGTGAGCGTCTGGAAACCTTTGCCCGCCCAGAGCAGGTAGCGGTAGAGCGTCACGTGGTTTGTGCCGGGGTTACCGGGCGAGGCGATGGCCCAATCCACGGCGACCTCGCGCAAGGTCTTCGCAGAGGCGAGCGAGGTGATGACCTGATCGGTGAAGATGACCTCGTCGCCCAGCCACGCCGACCAGCGGTTGGTGCCGAGGTTGAGCGCGACGCGGAGCGTGGTCAGCCGGCCGCTGACGAGGCGGAGATTCGTGGCCGAGGAGCCGACTCCGGTGGGCGTGGAAAACGTGACGGTCTGGCCCGAGGGGCGAAAGGTGATCGAGGAGAGGGTCTCGCCGGCGAGGTTGACGAAACGGAAAACGAACGAGTCGGCGCGGCCGTTGGTGGAGTCGATGACGGAGAGGTCGACGGAAAAATTGACCTGCGGATACGTGCCAGTGGCGGGATTGAAACTGATCGGACGGCGCACCGTGACGAGCGAGTCGGCGACACCCTGATAGCCGACGAAGCCGGTCGGGTTGAAGAGATAGGTGGAGACGCCGGAGCCGCCTCCGCTCAGGTGCGTGCCGGTCCAACCGTCGAACCCGACGAACTCGCCCGTGGTGAAGTTGCTGAAATCCGTGAAGTAGAGGACCTGCGCCGTGGGGACGGAAGTAAAGGTGCGTTGCGTGGTGGCGGGGGCGATGAAGCCGGTGCCGGACTGGGAAGCTGCGACGGTGACGGAGCCGGCGCCGGTGATCGTGAGCGTGTTGCCGCTGACGGTGGCGGGGCCGGAAACGACTCGGCTGGTGATCGGGAGCGGCAGCGACGAGGTAGCGTAAAGCTGGGACGGGGGGGCGGTCTGGGCGACGTCGCCGACGGCTCCGAGCGTGGGGGCTGCCGATTCGCCGGTGCCGAGGGAGAATTTCGCGTCGTACGCGTAGTGG
>CAYYVB010000080.1:0-3058 GCA_964475035.1 uncultured Opitutaceae bacterium
CGGTTGATGCCGTTGCCGACCGCGGCGAGGAAGAGCTTCACGTCAGGCCGCACGCTCGCGTTCACCTGTTGCGCGTAGCGGCGCGTGTAGGTGTCCCAGGCGGCGTTGACCAGGGCGGCGATGGTGCGCGCGTCCTCGGGCGCCAGAGAGGTCCGCGCCAGGAACGCCTCGACGTCGGCCGACGCGAGCGTGTCGCCGCCGAACGTGCCGAGCGCCGCCGCGATGCTCTTCGCGACCGGGATGTAGTCGGGGTTCTTCGTGAGGACCGGGACAAGCCCGATGCTGAGAGTATCCTCGACGGCGTTGGCGATGACGGTCTGCTTGTCGGTCGGCGTGACGGGCGCCGTGGTGCAACCGGAGACGAGCGCGCAGAGCGCGGCGATGATCAGGGCGAGGCGGAGCTTCATTTGGTTTCGGGGGTTGACGGTGAAACGGGGGCCGCGCTCTCCTGGCCGAACGGCGGCGGGTTCTTCTTCACGAACGCCGCGACATACCAGACGCCGGCGAGGAGGATGGAGCTGACCAGCTCCTGGGGCGTGAGCGCGCGCACGTTGGCGGTCGCGATCTGGGCGGCCTGGGTGCCGCCCGCGACGATGATGAAGCCGTCCGCGAGGCCCTCGATAAACTCGGAGGCAACGGCGCACAGCCAGGTCTTCAGCGGTGATTTGTTCATGGGGAAAATCAGAGGAGCGCGCCGCTCGGTTTCGTGATCGGCGCCTTGCCGCCCGCGATGGGATAGGAGCCCGGCGGGTTGGTGATGCGGAAGAGGTGCGCGGCCAGGTGGGCCGGGAACACGAGGCGGCCGGCGCCCGCCGTGGTCCGCACGAGCAGCAGCACGCTGCCGTCCTTGAGCGGCGTGGTGGAGGCGGTCTCCACGAGGTAAGTGGGGGAGGCACCCTCGCTCATGCGCGCCCTCCCTTGGCGTAACCGGTATCGCGAAGAAATTTTCTCACCCGCGCGCGGGCGGCATCGAGCTCGGAGTCGCTTTGCGGTTGAGAGGGAGGGGCCGCGACCACAGGCTCACGGCGCATGAAGACCTTCGAAATCTTCCTCCGTAACGGAACCGTGGCGCGAGTGATCGCGGCCAAAATGGAACGCAAAGTGACGGGCGACGGATTGGTGGCTAGTCCGCAGCTCGTCTGCCTCAGCGACTCAGGTGAGATCGTCGCACAATTCGTGGCGGGCGATGTCTCCGGAGTGATGAGCGCGCCGATCAGCGGGAACGCCAGTCCCTGATCGACTGAAACGCTCTCCGTCCGACCGCTGCGGAAATAGACCACGCGGCCGGCGGGCTTGCCGTCTTCAATGACGACGAGCACCGCCTCTACATCATCGGGGTTTACGTAGAGCGTGGTCTTCGCTTTGCACGCGGACTCGCCAGGCAGATAGCCGCTGGCACCGGCGGCGATTTCATCAACCGCGGCGGCAAGTTCCTGGGCATGCGCAGAATCAGCAGGGGGAGTGGGGAGCGGTTTCACTCCCCAGAGTGAAACAAAAAAACGCCGTCCCAGCTAAGGAACGGCGGCCACGGCGGGAACGGCGACGAGTATTTTTACTGCGCGGTCACTGATTACGGATAAAACTTCGCGGAGATGTTCGCCTGATCACCAGCTTCGATCTCCACTTCATGAAAGCTCACTTGGCCGTCCGCCTCCAGCAGCGAGAGAGCGTGGCGATGCGCAGACCTCACAATCGCCCAGTAACGACCAGGTCTCAGCTTCATCCTGAATGAACCATTCCCGTCTGCGGTGAGTTTTATGGTCTTCTTGGAACCGATGACTGTCAGCAGCGATTTCCCAAGTTCTTCTCCTATGATCTTCCAGTCGTCGATCTGCGCATTATATTTCGTCAGTATCTCCTTCGCGAACTCCGGGCTGGTGGTGTTTGCCGCGACCCGCAGCAGCAAGTATTTCTTGAACTGCTCGGCGGTGATGCCGGGCGCATCTTCGGGCGAGATGATATAGACGTTAGAACCAACATCCGGCTTTTCGCCATAGTTGGCGTTGAAATAGTAGTTCGCGGTGCCAACCAGCTCACCACGCTGGTTTTCGAGTTGGGTGCGCTCCATCTCCGCAACGCGAGATTCTGCGCGCGCCTTGCTCTCCCGCAGAGACTCGAGCTGCGCTGACACTGCGGCAAGCTGCTCGCGAAGCTGCGCGTTAGCCTGCTGCGCTTCGACCACCTTGATGCCAGCCGCTGCCGTCTGCGTCTCGGCGGCTTTTTGCGTATCGACCAATCGATCCTGCAGGCCGTCGCGCTCCGCTGTAGCCTTCGCAAGCTGTGCCGTGAGTTCGCTGTTCTTCTGGGAGGCCGCCGCGACGGCGGCCTTCAACGCCGTATTCTCCTCTTCCAGTTTTTTCGTGCAGCCGGGCAATAGGGCCAGCGCGAGGGCCAGCCCGAATAAGCGATATGATGCTCTCGTGTTCATGGTTGGTGTTGGCCCGTTGAAATGGTCGCTACTTTTTTGAGGGTGGCAGTCGCTTCTCCAAACTGTCGAGCTTCGACTGAATGGACGCCAGCGCACTGGCTAAAGCATGACTCTGCGCCTCGAAAAACTGCCGTAGCCCTTCCGGCAGGGCCGCGAGCGCGCTGAGCAACTCGGGGTTCTTATCAAAATGGTCGGTGAGCACGGCGCGGCTCAACGCAGCTTTCTCGACCCTGGACAGCTCTCCATATTTGGTCCCCGGCTCATGAAGGGCGAGAAAGGCCGACGTGTTGCTTGGCGGTGGCAGCTCGTGCGCAGGGTTCATCAGCAATTCCACGGGGACCCCCAGCTCGGCAGCTAGTTTCCTGGCCATATCTGGTGAAGGCTCTGAGTCACCGGCCTGCCATTTGCCTACAGCGCGCTGCGAGAGCCCGAGCTTTTTGCCCAAGCTCGTTTGTGTGTGGCCATGCTCACGCATCAGGCGGCCCAGTTTTTCGCGAAATTCCATGAGGTTCTGAATAGTTCTAATTCCGGCTTGACCAGTAGAACCGGACAGAACTACCTAGAACCATGCTTGAAGGAATAAGCCCCGCGGTAAAGCCGCAAAAGGGATTGGGTGATCATCTCGCCGTT
>CAYYVB010000080.1:3068-10431 GCA_964475035.1 uncultured Opitutaceae bacterium
GCTGCTCTCCTCATTCGCGGCCGGACGCTGCGCAGCTTCGCTCGCCGGCACGGCGTGAGTGTCGAGCTTGTGCGCCAAGTCATCTCCGGCCGCTGCCCCGGCCACCGTGGCGCTGCGGCAAAGGTCCGCCGCGATCTGGTGGAGGCTCTTCGCTGACATGCCGGCGCTCACTGCCAACGTCCGCCACGCCGCCGCGCGCGACACGCTCGCGCTGCCGTTCCGCGTGCCGCCGAAGGACGTCTTCACGATTCGCGAAGTCGCGGAACTGAGCGGCATGAAGGAGACGTTCGTGGAGGAGCAGTTCGACGCCGGCCGAGAACTCGCGGGGTTCAAGTTCAACGGCGGCGCGGGCAAGCGGCACTCCAAGCGCATCCCGCGCGCGTGGGCCGTGGCCTTCCTGGTGAAGCACGCCACCTGGCATGACGAGAGCCTGCTCGAAGCCTACCGCGGCTGCCTGCGCCACCTGCCGACTTCCGCACTCCTGGTGATCGCCGCCGACTGCCACCGGCTCGCCCAGGAGAAACCTTTCTCCCCATGAACACTACCCTCCAACCTGCCTCAGACGCGCACGAGCTGCGCTACACGGACCGCGCCCGCGTGTTCGTGTCGATCTACAACGACCGCCTGCATGCCGAGCTGCGCTGGCTCGACGGCGTGATCGACGGGAACAACGCCGTGCTCGCGGTGCTCACCTCGGGCGCCGTGCCGAGCGCGGACTATGTGCTGTGGGACTTCGGCTGCGAATACGCCGCCGAACTCGGCAAGCCAGCCGCCGAGATCGCCGCCGAACTCCTGGCTCTCGACCACCGCCTGCGCGGCGCCCGCATCGCCGCCGCCTGAATCATGAGCGCGAAAGACTATCACTTGATCAAGGGCTGGGAAGCTGCGGCGAAGGACGCCCAGCCGCTCGTCACCGATGCCGACTGCGCTCAGGCCGCCGCGCTGATCGACCGCTTCGCGCCGTCCGTGCAGCTCAACACCAAAATCACCACGGGGCACACGAACCTCGATCAACAGCTTGAATGCTACGCCGTGGCCGAGCGCCACACCATGCTCACCCGCCTCGCCATCGAGGCCGCGATCTTCTTCGCGACCGGACGCAACAACTAAGCCCTTTCACCATGCCTAAAGCAGACCTTAAATCCCTCTCCACGGCAGTCGCCGTGATCACCGCCAAGCCCATCGACCTGGAGAAACTGCCAGACCTCAAATGCGAAACCGGTTTCGCATTTGATGCGGAGCACCTCGGGAAGATCGCCCTCGCGATGCTTGCCCATGTCGAAGGGCTGAAATCGGAGCGAGCGAAAAAGGGCGTGCTCGCCGGCGTTTACTTGCAGCAGGTGAAGGCCGCGCTCGGGCATGGGCCGTTCAATGCCTGGTGCGCCAAGCATCTCGGGAAGAGCAAGCGCATGGGTGAATACTACATGGCCCTCGCTGCGAAGTTCGCGCGCTCGACCAAGCTGCTGCTGCCGGAGGTGATCGGAGCCAACCAACTGACGCTCGCACTCGAAGCCAAGGGCTCCGACGCGCAGGCGTTCAAAGCCAAGCTGGAGAAATTCGTCGGTGACCGCGGCCTCACAGAGTTGATGCAGAAGCACGGCGTCATCAAGCGCGGCGGCAACCAGCGGCAGACGACGACCGCGGAAGAGACCACGCCGCCGCCGGACTCGCTGCGGCCGGAGGCGCAAGCCTACGACGACTTCGTGCAGGCGGTCGAGGGGGCCGAGCGCGTGCTGCTCGATGACGCGCGTTGGACCGTGATGCCGCCCGATCTCGCCGCGCGCGTCGAGCCGCTGCTCAAGCGGCTGCTCACGCGCTATCACGACCGTCTCCTCCAGGCCAAGCACGAGGCCGCCTAACCGATCTCCGCCATGCTCACACTCGCCACCATGCCCTCTCCACTGCGGAAGCGCTACCTGCGCACGCCCGCACCGCTCCGCGATAAAGTCGATGCGCGTATCCTCGCGATCCAGACGTTCGCCTCGGCGCCGAGATCCCGCTGGAAGGCCACGGCAGCGCAGCTCGCGACACGGCTCAACCCGCGCTTCGGCGGCGGCTTCTCGGAGAAGACGCTCAAGAATCTATGGCGCGCCTTCCGCAAGCACGGCCCGGAGGTGGTGCTCTTCGGCTACGGCAAGCAGGCGGAGAAACCGGAGGAGTTCATCCAGGAACTCGCCCGGCGCGTGGAGGAGAACAAGCGCGTCGCGTCCGTGGAACTCGATGCGCTGCGCTCCGACTGGCTCGCCGGGAAGGACATCCCCGGCTATGGCACCTGGCAGGCGCGGTGGAAGCAGGCCAACCCCGATGAACCGCTCCCGGAAACCTGCCCCGAGTGGTTTTTCCCCGAGGGGTTCAGTGACCGCAATCTCCGCCGCTATCTCCCAGGATCGCCCGCGCTCACTCTCGCGCGCGACGGGTATTTCGCCGCGCACTCGAAACTCCCGCAGAAGCGCAACGACTACTCCGGCCTGCGTCCGCTCGAACTCGTCGTGTTCGATGACGTGCGCACCGACTGGCTGGTCAGCGTGCCCGGCGTCAAGAAGCCCTGCGAGTTCTGGCTGCTGGTCGCGATGGATGCGGCGTCCCGCTGCATCATCGACTGGGTGAGCCTGGTCGCCGCGCCGGGCGAAGACGGCGAGCGTGAACAGCTCCTCGAAGAGCACATGCAACTCCTGGTCGGCGCGCTGCTCCAGAAATACGGCATCCCGAAAAACTACCAGATGACCCTCAAGGTCGAGAACGCGAAGGCCACGCTGCGCGCCGGTGCCCGCGACGCGCTGGCCGTGCTCGCCGGTGGTCAGGTGGCGGTCGAATACACCCGCATGGTGAACCGCGCGCTGCCGAGCGGCTACAACGAGCGGCACGGCACGCCGTGGGACGTGAAGGGCATCCTGGAGCGGACGTTCTGCTCGTTCCACGATCACGCCGCCCGTCTGCCCGGCCAGACCGGAGCACGCTACGACCTCAAGCCCGCCGAGCTGGAAGCGCAAATCAAGGAGCACGCCGCGCTGATGAAGGAGGCCGAAGACCTGCCCGCCAACGTGGTCGAACAGCTCCGCAGCAGCTTCCTCACGCAGGCCGAAGCGATTGACGCGGTCGCGGCCGTGTTCTCCAAGCTCAACAACCGCCACAAGCACAGCCTGCAGGGTTTCGATCAGGTGCAGGTGTGGCGGTTTCCCGAGGATCATGGCTGGCGCCCGCTGGACGAATTGCGCCGCTATCCGGCGAACGAAGTCAGGCGCGCGATCTTCGACACGCGCATGGAGTCGCCGATGGAGCGACTGGAGAAACTGCTGCGCGAGCAGCCGAAGCCGGAAGACGTGCCGGCCGAGGCCCTGCTCTCGTTCATGGCGCGCACAATCAAGAAGGTCCGGCATCCGGCGCCCTACACCATCGCGTGGACCGAGGCCGGCGTGGAGTTCGTCTTCCGCGGCGAGTTGGACGAGCTGGCCAGCGGCAAGGGCGGTCCATTCTTCGTCAAGCTGCTGCCGGGCGACCCGCACGTCGCGCACCTCTATCTCTCGGCCGATGGCCGCCGGATCGGCGCGCTCTCCCGCGTGCTCGCGCCGCGGATCGGCGACGAGGAGGCTCAGAAGCGCGCGGTGGGCGAGGTGCAGCACTACCGCAGCCTGATCGTGAAGCCGATGATGGAGCGCCACGCTCCCGCCCGCCAGGCGAACGAGGCGCGACGTGAGACGAACGCCGCGATCATCCGCGCCGCGCGCGAGGGCAACGACATGCTCGCCGCCGGCGAGCAGGCCCGCAGCGAAGGCCGCGCCCACGCGCAGACGCAGAGCCGCCGCCTCAAGCAGAACAACCAGGCCGCCGCGGCGCGCGCGCGGCGCTCACTCCAGATGCAGGAGCAACTCTGATTTTCCCCGCAAACAAAAGCGGCCGAGCGGGCGCGGTAACGCCCACCCGGCCTAGTCCACAAAAACCCATAGACAGGAGATTATAGACATGCCCGCTACCGCTATCGCCGCCCCCGGCGACAACAACCCCCAAAATCGCATGAGCGAGAACCTCGCTCTCGCGAACGCACCGGAAGACCGGCTCATGATCCGCAAGGACCTCGCGCACTTCGAGGCGCGCATCGCCTCGTATCCCGACGAGGTCCGCGACGACGTGATCTGGCTCTACCAGTTCAACCAGTCGCAGTTCAGCGGCCACTATCCGCTGCTCGCCAACCTCGTGCGCAACGAGGCGAAGATGGAGTTGAGCGACCAGTATTTCTACCAAGTCCTCGGCGGGAAGTATTTCCGCCGCGACCCAAAGGACGCGAAGAAGGTCCTCGGCTCCGTCGACCGCCTGAAGGAGGTCGTGGAGTGGCTCCGCCGCTGGGCGATCTTCAACAGCGAGGCGGGCGGCATGCCGTTCGTGGAGACGCCGACCTGGCACGAGCTGAACGACTACATCACGGCCACCTGCGCGCCGGAGAACCCCTGCAAGTTCGGCGCCGTCTGCGGCAGCACGGGCACCGGCAAGAGCCGCATGCTGAAGCGCTACGCGCTCCTCAACAACCACGGCATGACGGCGCACACCGCCCGTGCCGGGCACGGCAAGGGCGTCAAGACGGCGAGCTGCACCAGCGACGGCTTGACCGCCGCGCTGAGAGCCGCGGGCAAATGGTTCGATCTGCCCGAAAGTCAGATCGTGGTCGCGAGAACCACCGAGCGAGGCTACACCGCTCGGCCAATTCGCGCCCACGAGGTCTTCACCGAGATCGAGTTCGAGGACCGCGGCCAGGACTTCATTCGCTGGACGGTCGCCGGTGACGGCACGGTCTATGACTGCCAGCCCTGCCAGTCCTGGGTGTGGTGCGGCGGGCGCGTGCTGAACATGGATGCGCTTCGCGTCGGCGGCCTCGTCAAGTTCGCATCCTACCAGGACAGCATCACGGTCGCCTATCGCATCGTGAATCTCAACCGGAGGGACGCTTCGTCATGAGCCTCACTTACGGACAGATTTCACGGCTTCAACTCTCGGCCGTCGAGCGGATGATCGCCTACGGCTACGCGCGTGCCGACATCGAGACGCGCCTGCCCGGCGATCTCCACAGCGGCAAGCACGCGGGCTGGTGGTATGATCTTACCGGCTCCGAGAAGGGCGAGTTCGCCGAGGACGTGGCGCTCGCGGTCCGCTATCTGACGTTGCGCGGCCTTCTGCTGACGCATCCCGAGAACGAGAACCTCGTGCGCCCGCTGGACGATCCCGGCGCGCGTGTGAAGCCCGCCGCCAAGCCGCTCCGCAAGAAGAGCGTGAAGGGAGGTGCGTCTTGAGCCGCACCTTCTATCGCGCGCCCGGCATGGCGCGGGCTCGCCTGCCCCGCGTCCGCGCCCAGGAGACCGTCAACCGCGTCGTGGCGCTGCGCCGCCCGGCGAAGCTGCCGGAGATCTACCTGCAGCTCGTCGCGATGCGCGAGACCAACACGGCCGCCGCAGCGATGAGCGCTCCGGGCGCCGAGGTCTCGCTCAACCACTCCGCCGAATTTTCCAACCGATAACCTCAACCCATCATCCCATGACCAATCGTATCCGCCTCACCCGTTCCGTCGTCTCCACCCGCGCCGACGCCGAGAAAGTCCTCGGCGAGATCGCGGCCGACACGGCCGACCTCAACGCGCTCAAGGCCCAGCTCGACCAGGAGCTGACGGCCGTGCGCCAGAAATTCGAGGGCCGCATCGACGGCATCGCGAAACAGATCGAGCAGAAGAGCGGCCTCTTGCAGCAGTGGGCCGAAGCCTCGCCGGAGGAGTTCGGCGAGAAGAAGTCCATCGACTTCCTCCACGGCCGGCTCGGCTTCCGCACGGGCAACCCGTCTCTGAAGACCCTCTCCGGCTGGACGTTTAAGCGCGTGCTCGAAGTGATCGACCGCGCGTTCGTCCGCACGAAGGAGGAACTCGACAAGGAGGGTGTCCTGTCCGCGCACGCGCGCGGCGAGCTGGCCGAGAAGGAACTCCGCTCGGTCGGCCTCCGCGTCGTCCAGGACGAGGCGTTCTTCGTGGAGCCGAAGCTGGAGGAGGCCGCCGGCAAGATGGTCGCCGCCGCGAGCTGACGCCGATGATTCGCGCGGCCGTCATCTTTCTCGCGCTCGTCGTGGCCGGCCATGCCGCCGGCCTGGATGACGGTCGCTTCCTCGCCACCGTGCCTGTGATCGAAGGCTGGAACGGCCGCGACGGGCGCCTGGGCGAGCGCGGCCCGTTCCAGTTCCGTCGCATCACCTGGCGCCAGCACATGCCCGGCGTCAGCTTCGCCCTCGCGCGCGATCCCGTGACCGCGCGCGTCTGTGCCGTCCGTCACCTGGCCTGGCTGCGCCGCGAACTCCGGCGCGCGGGCATCGATGACAACGCCTTCAACTGCGCCCTGGCGTGGAATGCCGGCCTCGACCGCGTCCTCTCCGGCCGCGCTCCGCTCGCGGCCTACGACTACGCCACGCGTTTCCAAAACCTCTACCTCTCCCGATGACTCAATCCGATCTCCGCTCCCTTCTCGTCGCAGCCGGCTTGCCGGCCTCGCTCTGGCAGTTGCCCGACCTCACCTATGAGACCGTCACCGAAAGCTTCGTGATGGAGAACTGGCTCGCCTGGCTCGATGCCCGGCCGGAAGAACTCGTCACGCGCTACGACGTCGGCGGAGGTCTCATGCGGCGCATCCCGCGCTGGATCGAGAGCGCCGGCGACTGCGACAACCTCGCCATCGGGACGACCGCCTGGGCGAACACCGGCAACGCGCTCGCGGCCGTGAAGCGCAAGCAGGCGCGCGGCGGCCTCGCCTATGGCTTCCTGTTCTACGTCGCCGGCCCGGCGCGCCTGGAGAACTTCAAGATCGCGGGCGGCCACTCGATCAACTGGTTCGTCACCCCGCTCAACCAGGTCCGCTTCTTCGAGCCTGGCATGGGCGAGCTGGTGGACCTCAACACCACGGAAAGGAGCACGTCATGGTTCGGACTCGCCGCCTGATCTGCGCGCTCCTCGCCGCGCTCCTCCTCGCCGGCTGCGTCACGAAGCCGGCCACCGTCCCCGGTCACCAGGACCCCGAAGTCTGGCGGCCGAAGAAGCCCAGCTACCCCATGCCCCAATGAAAACGTGCGGCTACATCATCACCAAGGGCGGCGCGCTCTGCTCGCTGCTCAACGTTTCCGGGCTCAACCGCGGCGGCGTCCTGCTGCCCGGCGAGCCCGTCGCATTTTTCGCGAAGCCGCGCGATGCCCGTCGCGCGGTCGAGCGCAGCAAGCGCATCGCGAAGCAAGTCACGGGCTCCCTGATCGAACCCTGGGCGCGTGAACGCTGCCCGCAAATCTTCGACGAGGCCGCCGCCTACGCCGTCGTCCCCGTCGCCAAGCAATGAACGAACTACCTTCACGT
>CAYYVB010000081.1:0-10395 GCA_964475035.1 uncultured Opitutaceae bacterium
GTCGTGACCGAGTTTCGTCCCCTGCGCCGGGGCGTCGGCCTGTTCACCGGCCGCGGCGGCACGATCGGCTGGCTAGCGAACGCCGACGCCTTGGTGGCCGTCGACACGCAGTTCGCCGACACCGCCGCGATGTTCCTCGAGGGATTCCCCGGCCGCGCCGGCCGCTCCCTCGACGCCGTCATCAACACGCACCACCACTGGGACCACACCGGCGGCAACGCCACGCTCCGTCCCGCCGCGAAGACCATTGTGGCCCACGCCAACGTCCCCGAGCTCATGCAGGCCGCCGCCGCCCGCAACCCGCGCATGGGCGAGCCCACGCTCCCCGACGCCACCTTCACCGATACCTGGCGCATGGACGCCGGTGACGAGACCGTCTCCGCCCGCTATTTCGGCCCGGCGCATACGCGCGGCGACATCGTCGTGCTCTTCGAAAAGGCCAACGTCGTCCATATGGGCGACCTGATGTTCAACCGCCTCTACCCAGTGATCGACGGCCCCGGCGGCGCGCGCATCCGCGGTTGGATCACGCTGCTCGAGACCGTCGCGCGCGATTACCCGGCGGACGCGATCTACGTCTTCGGCCATGCCAACCCGAAGTTCGGCGTCACCGGCACGCCGCCCGACCTGCTCGCCTTCCGCGATTATCTCTCCGCGCTCCTTGCGCACGTCGAGGCCGAGATCGCCGCCGGCAAATCCAAGGCCGAGGTCGTCACGCGCCAGAACCTCGACGCCTTCCCCGACTACCACGCCGCGCAGAACAGCCGCCTGCCCTCGAACCTCGGCGTCGCCTACGACGAGCTGACGGCGAAGTAGGCCCGCCTGCGCCGCGCGGACTTTTGCATCGCGCCGCGCCGGCGCCGTTGGCAACTTCGCGCGCCTTCCCATGCGGCGCTCCGCTCCCATTCCCGCCCTCGTCCTCGCATTCCTGTTCGTCCCGTTCGCTGCGGCGAATTGGCCGACCGGCGCGCGTGTTATCGTTGAAAAGGCCGGCGCCGGCCATCGCGCCATCATCCTCAAATCCGAACCCGCGCGCGCCTACGTCGCGTATGAAGGCGCCGACGAGGGCTTCGACGAGTGGGTGGATCTCGATCGCGTCCGCAGCGCGCGGCCGTCGCCCGCACCGGATCAGCCGCCGCCCGAGCCCGCGCCGGAGGGCACGCCCGCGCCTGGCGACCCTGCGCTCCTGCCCGTGCCCGAGCCGCTGCCGCACGCGCTCGAGCTGCCCCGCGCCCCCGGCGACGCGACCGTCGCCGAGGCCTGGCTCGAGCAACTCCCGCGCGCCAGCGACGGCGATCCCGTCCGCTTCAACACCGCGATGCTCGCCCTCCCGCGCTTCGGCTTCGGCGGCTTCGCCGGCCTGCCCACGACGCGCCCGCCGCTCCACGCCGCACTGCTGCACGCGCAGGGCCGCGTCACCGGCTTCGCGGCGATCGAGGACGGCGTCATGCTCTACGCGCGGGATTCCGTGCGCGGTTTCGAGCCGGCCGGCCGCCTGGCTACGCCGGAATTCGAGGCCTTCGCGCCCGAGGTGCTGCTGGCGACGGATTTCAACGCCGACGGCATCACCGATATTCTCGTCGCGGGCGGTCCCGTCGTGCAGGTGTATTTCGGCGCGCCCGACCTGCGCTTTGTGCCCGCGGCCGCCGCCTACCGCGGGCAACTCCCCGTCCGTGGCGCGGCTGCCGGACGCTTCTTCACCGGTCCGCTCTCGCGTGGCGTCGCCGTCATCGAGGGCTTCAACGCCTTCCGCCTCCTCCGCGTGACGCCCGGTGGCATCACCGCCGTCGGCGAGCCTTACAGCGTGCGCTTCGACCGCATCACGCGCCTTGCGAGCGGCGATTTCGACGGCGACGAGTTCACCGACTTGGCCGTCAGCACCGAGCACCGCGGCCGCAGCACGGGCGCGTGGATGTTCTTCAACCAGCGCGGCGCGAACAAACCCTTCCTCTGGCCCGTCGGCGGACGCGACGATTTCGCGCGCGACCTCTTCGTCGCCGACCTCGACCGCGACGGCCGAGACGACTTGGTGCTGACCGACAGCGATGTCGAGCACGGCGAGCGCATCCGCATCGTGTTCGGCGCCGCCGGCCGCGCCGGTTGGGAGGAACCGTGGGAACTGGTCGGCTCCGAATACGGCCTCGGCCTCGGCACGGCGTCGATCGCGGTCGCCGATTTCAACCGCGACGGCCGCCCCGACCTCGGCATCGCCGGTCGCAACGGCCTCCGTGTCCACCTCGGCGCCGACTACCGGCGCTTCAGCCGCAACCCCGTCTGGCCGCGCCTCGCCGCCGCGGGCGATTTTCCCGAGCAGCGCACGTTCCTGGCCGGCGATTTCGACGGCGACGGCACCGACGACCTGCTCGGCTTCACGCCCGCGTTCGCGACCGGTTACAACATCCTCTTCAACGCCACCGCGGGCGCGCCCGAGGGTGTGCATGTTCCCCCGCCGTTGCGCCGCCGTGCGCCGCCGCAGGCGAGCACGACCGTCGCCAAGGTCGAGCCTGCGCGCGCCGAGATCCCGACGGGCGCGCCCGAGTTGCGCTACCTCGCCAGCCGCGCCGAGCCCTACGGCCAGTGGCGCTACCGCATCGTCGTCGAGGTCGCCGCCCTCAGCGCGCGGGTCGTCGAATCTCTCACGGCCATCTGCCGCTTCGAGGGTGCCGACCAGCAGCCCGTGCAGGAAGCGCCCGCGCTTGCCCGCCGCCACGGCGAGCAGCAATGGAGCATCGAGGTCGTGCTCCCGCGCGGCCGCACCTACGAATTCCATCTCACCGCACGCGACGACCAAGGCGTCTCCTCCGAGCCGCTCCGCGTCACCGTCAATCCCTGAACCCCGTTCCCCCATGTTGAAGGAAATCTTCCGCAATTCCGTCGCCGCCATGGCCGGCGCCCTCATCGGCATCGTGCTGATCAGCGCGGCCCAGTTGCTCAGCGCGATGGTCTATCCGATTCCCGACGGCGTCGACCGTCACGACGCACAGGCGATGGGCGAATTCATCCGCACGCTGCCGCTGCCCGCGATGTTCCTCGTCCTCGGCGGCTACCTTGTCGGTGTGCTTGGCGGTGCCTGGGTCGCCGGCCGGCTCTCGTTCACCGCGCCGGGCCGGCAGGTGTTCATGGTCACGGGTCTGTTCCTCACTGCCAGCGTCATGAACCTGCTGTCGTTCCCGCACCCGCTCTGGTTCTGGGTCGCGAATCTCGGCGCCGTGGCCTACGGCGGCTGGCTCGCGTTCAAGTGGCAGCCGAAGTGCGAGGCCGCCCCCGCCGCGGCGTGAGCCGAAGGAGGGGCCGGCTTCAGCCGGCCTCCGTTCGCTCGCGCCCCGCTCCGCCTTACGCGCGCTCGCTGTAGAGCCGCCAGAGCGCCTGCGTGCCGCACTCCTCCCAGCCGCGCGCGATCACCTGTTCGTAGAGTTTCTTCGCGGCGGCGAGGCCGGGCAGGTCGAGGCGCATCTGCTCCGCGCACTCGAGCGCGAGTTTCATGTCCTTCATGAAATGCTTCACGTAGAAACCCGGCGCGAAATCCCCGCGCAGCGCGCGCGGGGCGAGCACGGTCATCGCCGCGCTGCCGGCGGCGCCGCCGCCGATGTTCTCCAAGACGCGCTGCGGGTCGAGTCCGGCGGCGCGTGCGAAGGCGAGCGCCTCGCACCACGACATCATCACCGAGGCGATGCCGATCTGGTTGGCGAGCTTGCAGAGCTGGCCCGAGCCGGGCGCGCCGTGGAACACCACGATCTTGCCCATGCGTTCGAACAACGGGCGCGCGCGCTGGAACGCCGCCTCGTCGCCGCCGACCATGATCGAGAGCTTCGCTTCGCGCGCGCCGACATCGCCGCCGGTCACAGGCGCGTCGAGCGCGCTCAGCTCCTTCTCCCGCGCCGCCGCGGCGATGCGCTGCGCGAGCGCGGGGCTCGACGTCGTCATGTCGATCAACACCGCGCCGGGGCGCGCGTGCGCGAGCACGCCGGTCGGCGAGAAATAGGTCTGCTCCACGTCGTGCGGGTAGCCGACGATGGTCACGACGAAATCCGCCACCGCCGCGGCCGCGCCGGGCGTGTCGTGCCAGGTCGCGCCGCCGGCGAGGAGCGCCAGCGCCTTCTCCTTCGTGCGGTTGTGGACGTGCAGCGTGTGGCCGGCGGCGAGCAGGTGGCCCGCCATGCTGCGGCCCATCACGCCCGTGCCGATGAATGCGATCGAATGCGTCGACATGCCGCCGAGCGCAGCAGCGCCGCGCGCGGCTGGCGACGAAAAATCAGGTCGTGCGCCCCGCGCGCACGTCGGCGCGCACCGTGAACGCCAGCGCGGCCAGCACGGCGCCGACGAGATAGCCGGTGAAGTGAAAGGAATTCGCCGTGCCTGCGAACAGCGTCAGCACCCACGGTCCGAGCGCGCTGAGCGCCGCGCCCCAGAGGTAGGCCTTCGAGCGCTGCAGCCACCAGTAGGGGAGGAAGTGCCCGCCCATGATCGCCGCGAGCCCCATCGGCACGAGCTTCGGTTGCAGCGCGTAAAGCGCGAACACCGCCGGCAGCATCAAGACCTGCACCGAGGCGCATTGGACGAGCAGGGGCGTGAGCGCGTGGTCGCGCGGGAGCGCGGTGAGCCCAAGCCATTTCGGCAGCAGCCACAATCCGAGCGGCATCGACACCATGCCTTGAAAGAGGAAGACGAGTGCGGCGGTCTTGGTGGGGAGAAAAAACGTCAGCGTCGCGCACGCCGTCCACGCGCCGGCGGCGGTGATCAGCATCGGGAAGCCGCCGAGGCTGGTGCGCCGCACGTCGTCGCGCAGCGCGTCGAGGGTGGAAAGATCCGGGGTCATCGTCCCGGCAGATTGCGGGGTGGGCGGCGCGGAGCCAAGTGCGGCGGGGCGGACGGTTTTCAACGTGGACGGTCGGTGCGGGCGGGCGCACAGTCGGCCGGTCATGCTCGTGGTCAACGCCCTCGTGCCCGTCTTCGTCATCATCGCCGTCGGCGCGTGGCTGCAGCGGTCGGGCTTCGTGTCGGCGGGATTTTTCCGCGAAGCCAACCGCCTCACCTACTGGCTCGGCCTGCCGGCGCTGCTCTTCAGCCAGCTCGTGTCGTCGTTGCGCGACGCGGCCGGCGCGGAGGCGTTGCTGGGCGCGATGTTCGCCGCCACGGCGCTGGCGACTGCGGCGGGTTACCTGGCGGCGTGGCTGTTGCGCGTGCCCGGCACGGCGGTCGGGACTTTCGTGCAGGGCGCGATGCGCGGCAACCTGGCCTTCGTCGGCCTGCCGATCGTCTTCGCGCTGCCCAACTTCCCCGTGCTTGGCGGCCTGCCGCTGCACGCGGCGGCGGTCATCGCCGTGGCGCCGACGATGGTGCTCTACAACGTCGGCGGCGTGCTCGTCCTCGTGCTGAGCCAGCACGCGTTCGGTCCGCGGATGCTCTGGCCGGTGGTGAAGCAACTTGCCGTCACGCCGCCGTTGCTCGCGACGCTGGCGGGCATCGGGTTCGTTTTGTTCGGGTGGACGCTGCCGCCGGCCGTGGCGCACACCTTCAAGGCGCTCGGCGAGATGGCGTTGCCGCTCGGTCTGCTCAGCGTCGGCGGCGCGCTCGCGACCGCGCGGGTCGGCGACGGCTGGCGCGCGCCGCTCGCGAGCGCGGCGGTGAAGGGCTGGGTCGGCCCGCTGCTCGGCTGGGCGGCGGCGCGGTTGTTCGGACTCGGCGCGGTGGAGACGGCGCTCGTGATGATCCTCACCGCGTCGCCGACCGCGATTGTCTCCTACACGATGGCGGTCGAACTGAAGGGCGACGAACGCCTCGCCTCCGCGACGATCGCGTTGAGCGTGGCGACCTCGCTCACGGCCCTGGTGGCGATCGTGGCGTTTTTTCCGAAGTAAGCGGGAGCGTTCGCGGCGGGGTCAGGAGACCCCGCCCTACAACCAACACTCCGTCTCTTACGGGATGCGCAGCACCATGCCCACGCGGAGCGTGCCTTGGGCGTCGAGCACGTCGCGGTTCGCGTTGAAGATCTCCGACCAGCGGCCGGGGGTGCCGTAGTAGCGCTGGCTGATGCGCGAGAGCGAGTCGCCGTCGGCCACCGTGTGCGTGCGGCCGGCGGGCGTCGCCGGTGCGGACACCACGCCGCGGGCAGGATCGCGGGCGAGGGCGGTCTTCAAGTCGTAGTTCTCGCGCGCCAGCACGGTGTTGGCGCCTTGCAGTTGCTGCACAAGCGCGCGCGCAGCGGCGAGGTCGGAGGTGGAGGTGCTCGTGCTGCGCTGGAGCGCGGCGAGCGCATCGTTCAAGCGTGCGACCTCGGCCTGCGCGGTGCGCGCGGATTCCTCGGAGGCGGCGAGCCGGTTTGAGAGGTCGTCACGCTCGTTGGTGAGCGTCGCGCTTTCCGTCTCGAGTCTCGCGCGAGCCTCGCGCTGTTCCTGTTGCAGCATCGTGTAGCCGCGGAGCGCGGTCGTGAGGCGGTCCTCGGTCTCGGCGAGTTTGCGCGCGAGTTCGCCGGCGTCGCCCGCAGGCTCCGGCGCCGGGCCCTGCGTGACGGCGAGCTGCTGCTCGAGCTCCTGCACGCGGGCGCGGAGATCGGGGTAGGCCGGCTCGGCGCTGCGAGCGGCGGCGAGATCGGACTCGAGCGTGGCGACGCGGTCGCGGAGGTCGGGATAAGTCGGTGCGGCGGGACGTGTGCTGAGCGCGGCCAGCTGGCTTTCGAGTTCTTGCACGCGCGCGCGCAGGTCGGGGTAAGCCGGCGGTGCGCTGCGGAGGGCGGCGACTTGGCTTTCAAGTTCGTTCACACGCTCGCGGAGGTCGGGATAGGAGGGCGCGCTCGGCCGCGCGGCGGCGGCGCGGAGTTGGCGGAGTTCGTCCTCGGCCGCGTTGCTCTGCTGCTGGCTGCGGGTGAGCTGCGTGCGGACGGTCTGGAGTTCCGTCTCGACGCTGGCGCGGGCCTTCGCGAGGGCGTCGCTGCGGGTCTCGAGGCTCGCGGCCTGTTGGCGCGCGGTGGCGAGCTGGCTTTCCAATTCGCCGACCCGAGTGCGGAGGTCGGGATAGGCGGGCGCGCTCGGGCGCGCGGTGGCGGCGTTTGCGGCGGCGGCGAGCTGGGCCTCGAGTTCGCTCACGCGGCCGCGGAGGTCCGGGAAGGCGGGATGGGCGTCACGCAACGCAGCGACCTGCGCCTCGAGGTCGGCGACGCGCTCGCGGAGGTCGGGGTAGGACGGAGCCGCGGGGCGGGCGGAGAGTTCGGCGACGCGGGTGTTCAGTGCATCGACCTGTTTGCCGAGGTCGAGCGCGGCGGCCTGGGCCTGGGTCAGCATGCGCTCGAGGCCGGCGCGTTCGGCGCGGGCTTGTTCGAGGGCGGCGGCGGTTTCGGTCTGCGTGCGGCGGGCTTGGTCGAGCTCGGCTTGCGCGACTTGGAGCTCGCGGGTGCGGCGGGTGAGCTCGGGATTTTCGGTCGGAGCAGTGACGGGCGCAGGCGTCGCGCGGGCGGCGGAGAGCTCGGTGCGGAGCTGCTCGGTCTGGCGGAGGAGTTCGGCGATGCGCGTCTCGCCGGCGCGGGCGGCTTCCTGCACGGTGCCGGCGCGCTGTTCGGCCTCGGTGGTGGCGCGCTGGAGACGATCGCGCTCGGCGCGGAGGCCGGCGAGTTCGGCGGCGAGGGTCTCGAGGCGCGTGGAGAGCGAATCGCGTTCGCGGCGGACCTGCTCGGTCTCGATGCCGGTGGCGCGGGCGCGTTCGAGTTCGGCCTTGAGCTGGTCCGTCTCCTTCCACGCGGCGGCGAGCTCGTTGCTCAACTGCTGTTTGTCGAGCCGGGCCTGGGCGAGTTCGCGCTCGGCGCCGGCGGAAGCGGCGATGGCGGCGGCCGGCTCGGCGACGGTGGTGGCGGGGGTCGCCGGCATCGCGGCGGCGAGCCCGAGGGCGGCGCGGCGCTTGTCGAGGCGGGCGCGGGCGATCTCGACCTGCGCGGGGCCCATGCGGAGGAGCAGCGTCTCGAGTGCGCGGCCGCGGGCGCCGTTTTCCTGGGCGAGGGAGAGCCAGACGTAGGCTTCGGTGAGGTCGGCCGTGACGCCGCGGCCTTCGGCGTAGGAAAGGCCGAGGTTGTATTGGGCGATGGCGTTGCCCTTTTCGGCTTTGGCGATGAGGGCGGCGAGTTCGGCGTCGGGTTGGGCGGACGCGAGCACGGCGGAGCCGAGGGTGGCGCTGAACAGGGCGAGGCGGAGGACGCGGGAAATCTTCATGGCGGAAGGGCTGGGGGCGTTCATGCCCCAGCGCGGGCGCGGCTGCAAGCCCCCGGCGGCGGAGAGGGTGGCTTCGACGGTTTTATTACCCGGCCCAATCGCGGGCACGGGCGACGGCGCGGTGCCAATCGGCCTGCAACCGGCGCATCGGCGCGGGTTTGGCGCGGGCGCGGAAAGTGCGGTCGGCCTGCCAGAGTGCGGCGATCTCGGTGCGCGAACGCCAGACGCCCGCCGCGAGGCCGGCGAGGTAGGCGGCGCCGAGCGCGGTCGTCTCGGTCGTGCGCGGGCGGATCACGGGGACGCGGAGGAGGTCGGCTTGGAACTGCATCAACGCGTCGTTCCCCACCGCGCCGCCGTCGACGCGCAGCTCGCGCAACCGCAGGCCGGTGTCGGCGTGCATCGCGGCGAGCAGGTCGGCGGATTGGTAGGCGATGCTTTCGAGCGCGGCGCGGGCCACGTGGCCGGCGTTGCTGCCGCGCGTGAGGCCGACAATGACGCCGCGCGCGGCGGCGTCCCAATGCGGCGCGCCCAACCCGGCGAACGCCGGCACGAGATAGACGCCGCCGTTGTCGGGCACGCGCGCAGCGAGGGCCTCGACGTCGACCGAGCGGGCGATGAGCCCGAGACCGTCGCGCAGCCATTGCACGACGGCGCCGCCGATGAAGACGCTGCCCTCGAGCGCGTATTCGAGTTTTCCGTCGAGACGCCACGCGACGGTCGTGAGCAGTTTCCGCCGCGACACGACGGGCCGGTCGCCGGCGTGCAGCAGCAGGAAACAGCCGGTGCCATAGGTGTTCTTCGCCATGCCGGGCCGGAAACACGCCTGCCCGAACAGCGCCGCCTGTTGATCGCCCGCCACGCCCATGATCGGCACGCCGCGCAACGCGGGCACGCTCGTGACTTCGCCGAAGGGCCCGCTGCTGTCGCGCACCTCGGGCAACACCTCGCGCGGGATGCGGAGCAGGCGCAGCAGCTCGTCGTCCCACGCGCCGGTGCGGAGGTTGAAGAGGAGCGTGCGCGAAGCATTGGAGGCGTCGGTCGCGTGGACGGCGCCGCCGGTGAGCTGCCAGAGCAGCCACGTGTCGACGGTGCCGAAGGCCAGCTCACCCCGCGCGGCGCGGCGTCGCGCTCCGGGGACGTGGTCGAGCAACCACGCGAGCTTCGTGCCGGAGAAATACGGGTCGAGCAACAGGCCGGTCCGGCGACGGAAGAGCGGTTCCAGCCCCTCGCGCTTCAGGCGCGCGCAGAGGTCCGCCGTGCGGCGGTCCTGCCAGACGATGGCGCGGTGCAACGGCCGCCCGGTGCGGCGGTCCCAGAGCAGCGTCGTCTCACGCTGGTTGGTGAGGCCGAGGGCGGCGATGTCGCGCGCGGTGAGGTTCGCCTGCGCCAGCGCGCCGAGCGCGGTGAGACGCGTGGTTTCCCAGAGGTCGCGCGCGTCGTGCTCGACCCAACCCGGTCGCGGAAAGTGTTGCGCGAACTCCTGCTGCGCCGCGCCGCGCGCGCGGCCGCGGCGATCGAAGACGATCGCGCGTGAGGAGGTGGTGCCTTGGTCGAGCGCGAGGACGTGACGCGACATGCGCGCAAGCTAGGCGCGTGCGCCGCGCGATTCAATCCCGCGCCGGCGGCGGAGCGGGCGGCGGCGGCTCGTCCTCGGCGAAGACGCGGCCCGAGGACACGGGTGCCGTGCGCCAGTTGAAGACGATGGTCAGCACGCGGAACACGAACGTGAGGCCGATGGCTGCGATGGCGGACGTGTTGGCGGAGAACTCGAGCACGACGCTGCAGAACACGAACGCCACCGCGCCGCCCAGCGCCGTGAGCAGGTAAAATTGCCCGGGCTTGAACACGAGCGGCTCCTCGCGTGACAGCAGGTCGCGCAGGATGCCGCCGCCGACTGCATTGACGACGCCGATGAAGATCGCGGCCGGCACGGGCAGGCCCGCGATAAGGGATTTCTGCACGCCGAACGCCGCGTAGGCGCCGAGGCCGAGCGACTCGACGATGGCGATGACGCGGCCGAAGTGATGCACGCGCGAACCGAAGAGCACGCCGACGACGACGGCTGCGATGATGACCTGGATGTAGCGCGGATTCGTCAGCAGCGGCGTCACGCGGTCCTGAATGAACAACCCGTCGCGGATCAGGCCGCCGCCGATGCCGGTGACGAGCGCCAGCGCGAAGACGCCGACGATGTCCCACC
>CAYYVB010000082.1:0-1769 GCA_964475035.1 uncultured Opitutaceae bacterium
ACCTCGAGGCCGGCGACAAGGTCTGGCTCTCCCCGCTGCGATGAACACCTTCTCCTCGGTCAATCCAGCCACCGGCGCGACCGTCTGGACCGGCCCCGCCGCCGATGGCGCCGCGGTCGACCGCGCGGTCGCGGCGGCCCGCGCGGCGTTTCCGGCCTGGGCCGCGCGCTCGACCGGCGAACGCGAACACGTGTTGCGCGAGTTCGCCCGCCAGCTCACGGCGGCGAAGGAAGAGCTCGCCCAACTCATCTCGACCGAGGTCGGCAAGCCGCACTGGGAAGCGCTGACTGAGGTGCAGTCGATGATCGGCAAGATCGAGATTTCGATCGAGGCGCACGCGCGGCGCTGCGGAGAGTTCAAGTCCGCGCCGGGCGTCACGCGCTTCCGGCCGCACGGCGTCGTCGCGGTGCTCGGCCCCTTCAATTTTCCCGGCCACCTGCCGAACGGCCACATCACACCCGCGCTGCTCGCGGGCAACACCGTCGTCTTCAAGCCGAGCGAACTCGCGCCGGCCGTGGCGGAAAGGACCGCTGCGCTCTGGGCCGCGGCGGGTCTGCCGGCCGGCGTCCTCCACGTCGTGCAGGGCGGACGCGACACCGGCGCCGCACTGGCCGCGCACGCGGGGATCGACGGGCTTTTTTTCACCGGCAGCGCGCGCGCCGGTCTGGCGCTGAGCGAGCTCTTCGCGCGCACGCCGGAGCGCATCCTCGCGCTCGAGATGGGCGGCAACAACCCGCTCGTCGTCCACCGCGCCGCCAGCCGCCGCGCCGCCGTGGCGCTGACGGTCCAATCCGCCTACCTCAGCGCCGGCCAGCGCTGCACCTGCGCGCGGCGGCTCATCGTGCCGCACGGCGCCGAGGGCGACGCCTTCGTCGACGCGCTCGTCGACGCGCTGTCGATGCTCCGCGTCGGGGCGGCTACGGACCGGCCCGAACCGTTCATGGGCCCGGTCGTCTCCGCCGCCGCCGCCGACCGGCTGCTCGCGGCGCAGCGCGATCTCCTCACCCGCGGCGCGCGCGTGCGGGTGGAGATGCGCCGCCTCCGCGACGGCACGGGCCTGCTGACGCCGGGCTTGCTCGACGTCACCGCCGTCTCCGGGCGCGACGACGAGGAACTCTTCGGCCCGCTCCTGCAGCTCGTGCGCGTGCCGGACTTCGACGCCGCGCTGCGCGAGGCCAACGCCACGCAATTCGGTCTCGCCGCCGGGCTCATCTCCGACGACCGCGCGCTCTATGAGCGCTTCCTGCGCGAGGTGCGCGCCGGCATCGTCAACTGGAACCAGCAGCTCACCGGCGCGAGCAGCGCCGCACCCTTCGGCGGCGTGGGTCGCAGCGGCAACCACCGCCCGAGCGCGTATTTCGCCGCCGACTACTGCGCCTACCCCGTCGCCTCGATCGAGGTGCCGGAACTGAAGTTTCCCGCCCAACTGCCGCCCGGACTCGAGATCGGATGAAGACCCACGAAGTGAATTTCGACGGCCTCGTCGGCCCGACGCACAACTACGCCGGCCTCTCGCATGGCAACGTCGCCTCGATGTCGCACGGCGGTCGCGCGTCCAACCCGCGCGAAGCGGCGCTGCAAGGCTTGGCGAAGATGAAGTTTCTCGCCGATCTCGGCCTGCCGCAGGCCGTGCTGCCGCCGCACGAGCGCCCGGCGATCGCGGCGCTGCGCGCGCTCGGCTTCGGCGGCAACGATGCGACCGTGCTCGCCGCCGCCGCGCGCGAGCCGCGCCTGCTCGTCGCCTGCGCCTCGGCCTCAAACATGTGGGT
>CAYYVB010000082.1:1779-10395 GCA_964475035.1 uncultured Opitutaceae bacterium
CACCGCTCGATCGAGCCGCCGCAGACCGAGCGCACGTTGCGCGCCATCTTCCGCGACGAACGGCGCTTTGCCGTGCACCCGCCGGTGCCCGGCGCGGCCGGGATGGGCGACGAGGGCGCGGCCAATCACACGCGCTTCGCCGCCATGCACGGAGCGCCGGGGCTGCACCTCTTCGTCCACGGACACCGCGCGTTCTCCGCGGGCCGGAAAATTCCCGCACCGAGAAAATTTGCCTCCCGCCAGGCGCGCGAAGCCTTCGAGGCCATCGCGCGTTGTCACCTATTAGGTGACAAATCCGTTATGCACGCGCAGCAGAACCCGGCGGCGATCGATGCGGGCGTCTTTCACAACGACGTCATCTCGGTCGGCAACGAAAACGTATTCCTCCATCACGAGCTGGCCTTCGTGAACACGCCGGCGGTGCTGCGTGAGCTGCGGCGGCGTTGGCGCGGGCTCAGCGGCGGGGCGGAGTTCTTCGCACTGCGCGTGCCGGCGGCGCGCGTGCCGCTCCGCGATGCGGTGACGTCGTATCTGTTCAACAGCCAGATCGTGACAGTCGCGCCCGGGCGCATGGCCTTGATCGCCCCGAGCGACTGTCAGGAGAACCCGCGCGTGCGGCGTTTCGTGGCGGAGCTTATCGCGCGCGGCGACTCGCCCCTGCGCGAGGTGCATCATTTCGACCTGAAGCAGAGCATGCGCAACGGTGGCGGCCCGGCGTGCCTGCGTTTGCGGGTGGTGCTGACTGACGAGGAACTCGCCGCGCTCCCGGCCGGTGTGCGCCTGACGGAGGGAACTTACGCCGCGCTCGTGGCGTGGGTGAAGAAACACTACCGCGACCGGCTGACGCAGCGCGACCTCGCCGACCCGCAGCTGCTCGAGGAAGCCCGCCGCGCGCTCGACGAGCTGACGGAACTGCTGGGCCTCGGGAAAATCTACCCATTCCAGCTGGGCGGGTGATCCTGGGTGCCCGAGCGAACGGGACGGTCGCGGTGCACGGTTGCGGTTGAGACCGGGCCGGCTACGCTCGTCGCATGACCTACCAACGCTGGCTCGTGCTGCTGCTCTTCATCGGTGTGACCTTCGCCGCGGCCGGCATCGGCGGGACGGCGACCGCATCGAGCGTCGGCACGTGGTATCCGACGCTCGTGAAGCCGACATGGAATCCACCCAGCTGGATCTTCGGTCCGGTGTGGTCGACGCTCTACTTGCTCATGGCCGTGGCCGCATGGCGCGTGTGGCGGCATCTCGAGCACCCGCAACGCCGCGTGGCGCTGACATTGTTTTTCGTCCAACTGGCGCTGAATGCGTTATGGTCGGTGTTGTTCTTCGGCTTGCGCAGTCCCGGACTCGCACTGGTCGAAGTCGTGCTCTTGCTCGGCACGATTGCGGCGACAGGACTGAAGTTCTGGCGCATCGACCAAGTCGCCGGCCTGCTCTGGCTGCCCTACGTGGCCTGGGTGAGTTTTGCGACCCTGCTCAACGCCACGATCTGGTGGCTCAACCGCTGAAGTCAGCAACGCGCTCAACCCGCCGTCGATGATGGCACAAGGTAGCCGAATACAGCGGCCCAATGGCAGGCGCTGCCGGCGAGGACCCAAAGATGCCAGATCGCGTGGTTGAAGCGCAGTTTCTCCCAGAGGTAGAAAATTGTGCCGACGGAATAGCAGAGGCCGCCCGCGACTATGAGCCACAAAGCACCCGCGGGCACGGCGGCAATGAGGGGCTTGATCGCAATGATGACCAGCCAGCCCATCGCCAAGTAGGCGATGGTGGAGAGAAAATCGGCGCGGCCGGCGAAGAACAGCTTGAGCACAACGCCGATCACAGCGCAGCCCCAGACGATGCCAAAGAGCGTCCAGCCCCAGCCGCCGCGCAGGGGGCCGAGCGTGAACGGCGTGTAGGTGCCAGCGATGAGCAGGTAGATGGCGGCGTGGTCGAGCTTCTGGCAAAGCCGGCGCCAGCGTTCGCTGGTCACACTGTGATAGAGCGTCGAGGCGGAGTAGAGGACGACGAGTGAAGCGCCGTAAATCGCCGTGCTGGTGATGATCCAAGCATCACCGTGCAGGGCGGAATAGACGACCATGAGCACCAAGCCGGCCAGACTCAGCACCGCACCGAGTCCGTGAGTGACGCGATTGGCAAATTCCTCGGCGGGTGAATAAGCGGCGGGCGAATGAGTCATGCTTGGCGACCACACTTGGACCTAACTGCGCACGAGACAAGCGATGAGAGTGCACCGCGATGATTCGGCAAAAAAGAAGCCTCCCTTCCGGGAGGCCTCTAAAGATGCGGTGAGCGCTGTCGACTTACTTCGCGTCCATCAATTCCGCTGCGGTCCAAGGGGCGCGGGAACCGAACTCAGCGCGGATGGCGGCAACTTGTTCCGTCGTGATGGCGGGAGCGCTGTTACCCCACTCCGAACGGATGTAGGTCAGCACGTTGGCGACTTGATCATCGCGGAGGATGCCACCGAAGGGAGTCATGGCATTATTGTAGGTGTTGCCCTTGACGGTGATCGGGCCGTTGAGGCCGTGAAGCACGATCTTGATGATGTGCTTCTCATGCTGCGGCTCCAAGACCCACTCGGAACCGGCGAGTGGCGGATAGACACCGGCGACGCCTGCGCCATTGGCTTGGTGGCAGGTCATGCAATTGGCGACGTAGACGCGTTTGCCGAGCATGGCCGGGGTGATGACCGGGCCGGCGGCGGCCTGCTTCACCGGTTTCTGGTTCTCGTTGTAGATCAGCGGATCGAAGCGCGAGGAGTAGTGCGCGAGATAAACGGAACCGAAGAAAATCGCGGCGCACATGATGCCGAGGAGCACGAGCGGGTATTGCGGATTACCCTCCGGCTTCTCGGGCTTCTGGTGCTGGAGGCGCTCGTGGACCTGCTGGATGCTTTCGTCCGAGGCGGCGCCCTGCTCGAGGTGGGAATGGTTGTCGGAGCTCATCTTAGTGGCCTCCCTCTTTCTTCGCCTCGGGGACGTAGGGGCGGGCCTCGGGATATTCGTAGGAGTCGTTCAGGCTGCGGAGATAGGCGACGAGGGCGCGGGCGCGCTCGGTCGGGACGATCTCGTGGCCGGCGGGAGCGGCGTGCTTGCCGGAGAGCTTAAGCGCGTGGGGCGAAGCCTGGCCGGGACGGATCGGGCGCACGTCGTAGAGGAAGTCGTAGCGCGGCATGTTGGTGCCGGGAGCGACGCTCTCGGGCGCGTAGAGCAGGCCGTGGAAATACTCGTCACTGGCATAGCCGCGGGCGCCGACGTTGCGGAGGTCCGGGCCGAAGCGGGTGTGGCCGAGGTGGACGGTCTTTTCGCGGATGTAGTCGCGGGCGACGGACTGGCGGACACCCCACTGGCGGGCGATGTCGCCGCCGAAGCCGTCGCGGCGGACCTGCTGGGTGTGGCAGGCGGCGCAACCGAGGTCCTGATAAACCAGCCGGCCACGGTCGGCGATACCGCTGAGGGCCGCCGGGTGCAGGGTTTCTTCGACCGGATCCTTGTATTGGGTCAGGTCGGCATACTGGTTGTGCGCGGAGAGGAGGACGCCGGCCCAAGAAAAGGCGAGGACGGCGAAACCACCGAAGAAGAGGACGAGCCCGTTTTTCATGCGTGGCCCTCCACGGTGGCGCCGGCGAGGGCCGGCGGTTGGCGGAACGTCGCGGGGGTGCCGCTCTGGCTGAGCGCGCCCCACGCGGTCCAGAAGAAGTTGAGCGCGAACGCGAGGTGGCCGGTGAGGAGGACCATGAGAGCGACGGAGCGGAACAGGAACCAGGGCTTGAGGGCCGTGGTGATGTCACCGAAGGGCACGGTGGCGTCGTTCAGCATCACGCCTTGGCGCCAGCCGGCGTAGCCGAGGGCGAAGGCGAGGAGCGCGAGGCCGGTGAACGTGCAGTAGGTGTGCGCCTTGACGAGGGCGGACGAGTGCCAGGCGACGCCGGCGAGGCGCGGCACGATGAAGTAGGCGGCGCCGAACATCGCGGTGGAGAAGCACGCGTAGGTGACGAGCCAGTCGCGCAGCTCGGGTATGAACGTGAACTGCGTGTTCATCGCGAAGCCGCGCATGGAGAGCGCGAAATTCAGCGCCGAGGCGGCGGCAAAACCGAGGATGCTGACGAAGATGAACTGCAGCGTGACGCTGTCCTTCATCGCGCCGAACCGGCCGCGCAGCGTGCCGAGGAAGCTCTTGAGGAGCATGATCACGGCGACAACGAGCATGAAGTTCGCCACGGCGCCGAGGGTGGCGACCCAGGACGGGACCGGCCCGCCGATGAGGCGCGAACCGCCGGCGAAGGCGGAGGTGAGGACGAGCCACCAGAACGCGAGTGACGACAGGTAGTAGTCGTGGATCGCCTTGCCGGTCAGCTTCGGGAGGAAGTAATAGACGGCGGCGAGCGCGAGCGGGATGAACCAGAGGCCGTAGATGCCGTTCACATACCAGGCGTTGACGATCGCCTGCACGGTGCCGCGCGTCGGCGCGCCGAAGAGCATCGTCTGCGCGAGCACGAAGAGCCACGGGAACCAGAGGACAGCGCAGAACACATACCACTGCGAGGCGTAGACGTTCTCGGTGTTGCGGACGCTGAAGGTGGTGACGGCCCAGACGCCCATCGCGGCGTAGGCGGCGAGCATCATGAGCGCAACCCAGCGGGGCATCTCGAGGAGCTCGAACGAGGTCGTGCCGCCCATGAGAATGCCGACCATGCCGAGGCCGATGGTGATGTTCCAGGCCTTGCAGGCGACGACGAGCAGGCCGCCGTGGCGGAGCGCGGCGGCGGAGAGGCGCGCCATCAGCCAGAGGGCGAAGCCGAGGCCGGCGTTGAAGGCCCAGCCGTAGGTGAGGACGTGCTGGGCGGCGGCGGCGACGCGGCCGTAGGTGAACCACTCGCAGCCGGCGAGGAAGCCGAGGAAGTTCGGCGTGTGCAGCTGGATGGCGGCGACGAGCTGGAGCGCGCCGCCGATCACCAGCCAGGCGAGCGCCTGGCTGAAGAACACGAGCACGGGCCACCGGGCGGAGGCGTCGATCTCCTGCTGCTCAGCGCGAGCGTGTTGGTCGGAGGAATTCATCGGCGGGGATTATTTCCGGGAGAGGTCGCGCACGGTGAGTTCCATCGCGCGGTCGAGAGGGAGGCGGACGACGCCCTTGGATTGGTCGACCCAGCCGTAGGTGGTGGCCTGGGCCTGCTCCTTCTGGCGGAGTTCGGCGAGGGCCTTGGCGCGGCCCTCGGCGGTGAACTTCCAGCGGGCGGCTTCGTCGAAGTCGGCCGGGTTGGCGGTGCCGCGATTGTCGAAGGCGGGCGCGGGGCGGTAGTAGCGGTTGATCATCCAGCCGCAGAGGACGGCGGCGAGGATGACGATCACGGCGGTGAAGACCGGCGTGCGCTGGGGGAAGGCGAAGGCTTGCGGGTGGTCGCTCATGTTAGTGCGAGGCCGAGGGCGCGGCGCCGGCGGCGGGCGCGCTCATTTCATGGTGCGTGAGGGACTCGCCGATGCGCGGGTCGCGGATCGGGATGAGCTTCGCGGTCGGGAAGCTGCGGAGATAGGACCAGAAGAAGATGCCGCCGATGCCGACGACCGCGGTCACCGTCCAGAGCAGGCCGCTCTGGAGGAACGGGGACGGATCGCCGAGGGCGTTCTTCTTCGCCGGCATGACGTTGTAGCAGAGGTCGACGAGGAACACGAAGGCGATGAACACGCCGACGCGCGGGATCCACTTCTTGCTCACCTTGACCGGATACTGGAGCAGCACGAGGAACGGCGCGAAGAAATGGCCGAAGAGGAGGAACATGCCGACCCAGCCCCACTGGTTGAAGGTGCCGTCGCTGTTGTTCATCTCGCGGACGTTATACCAGAAGGTTTCCTCGGGGATGTTGGCGTTCCAGATGAGGAAGTATTGGGAGAACGTCACGTAGGCCCAGAACACCGTGAAGGCCAACATGAGCTGACCGATCGAGTGCAGGTGGTTGTTGTTGAGGATGCCCTTGAGGTCGCCGCGGGCGTAAAGCCAGACCATGAGCACGACGCCGAGCGAGAGCGCGGCGCGGATGCAGCCGGCGAAGAACCACACGCCATACATCGTGGAGAACCAGTGATACTCCATCGACTTCACCCAGAGGATGATGCAGACGGTAAGCGTGACGGCCGTGAGCGGGATGCCGGCGGCGGACCACTTGCGTGAGGAGTGCGTCCACTTCAGGTCGCCGTCCTTGTCTTGGGAGAACGAATTGCGGCGGAAGCGCGAGGCGAGGAACCACCACGCGAGGAACGAGAAGATCGAGGCGCCGGTGAAGAAGTCGCGGCTGAGGAAGGCGGCCTTCTTCACCCAGAGCGGATCCTCGCCGACCGTGCCGTGGCCGCCGACCTGCGCGAGGTCGAATGCCGGGTCCATCCACTTCCAGAGGAGCGTGGGGTTGGTCCAGGCGATGACGAGCAGCGGCACGAAGAGCAGCATCAGCCACGGGAACACGGCGATGACGTGCTCGAACTGGCGGCGGATGACGGTCGACCAGCCGGCGTCGAAGATATGGTGGATCATCACGAGGAGCAGCACGCCGAGGGCGATGCCGGTCCAGAACGTGAGGCCGATGAGCCACGAGGAGGCGACGGTGGCGGGCTTGTCGACGAAGAAGCCGACGAGTGTGAGCGCGATGCCGCCGAGGCCGAAGCCGAGCGCCGTGGTGGTCTTGGGCGCGGAAGGCGCGGTGGTATGGGAATGCGAGGCCATGTTACTTCAGCTCCCCTCGTTTCTCGAGCGGGACGTCGTCGAGGGTGGCGTTGTGGGCGCGCTCGAGGGCGCGGACATAGGCGACGACGGCCCAGCGCTCGTCCGGCGTCAGCTTGTCGCCGTAGGGCATCATGGTGTTCTTGCCGTTCGTGATGGTGTTGAAGATCTCGCCGTGCGGCATGTTGCGGATGCGGTCGTCGTGGAACGTCGGCGTGGCGACCATGCCGTATTGCTTGGTGATGCCGTTGCCGTCGCCGAGGGCGCCGTGGCACGGGGCGCAGTAGATCATGTAGCGGTCGCGGCCGCGGTTGATCATCGTCTCGGTGACCTCGACGGGGAACTTCGCGACGAAGGTGCCGTCGGCGTTCTGGCCGCGGAAGCGCGCATCATCGGCGCGGAGGTAGGTGGCGTCGGCGGCGCCGGTCTCGTCGCGGCCGCGCGGCACGGTGCCGGCGGGCTTGGGACGGTCGGCGCGGCCGTCGGCGAAGAACGCCGACTGGCCTTGGGGCTTGTATTTGCCTTGGCGGTCCATGTCGGGGAAAACCTCGACCGGAGGCTGCGTGGAGCGCATGCCGCGGAAGCCCATGACGGAAACCGTCAGCACAACGGCGAAGAGGAGGGTGTAGTAGGCGTAGCGCATCTTATTCCTCCAGCTCCGCGATGTCCTGTCCGCCGATCGACGCGAGGAACTCGCGGGTCTGCGCGGCGTTGAATTTCGGGTCGTTGGACTCGATCACGATGAAAAAGCGGTCGTCGAGCGCACGGACGAACTGCGGCGCCTTCATCACGGGATGATAGTGGCGTGGCAGGCCGTTCATCACGAACATGCCGATGATCGTCGCGAAGGCGGTGAAGAGAATCGTCAGCTCGTAGCTGACCGGGAAGGCGAACATCGGCGAGAAGTAGGGCTTGCCGCCGACGATCAGCGGGTAGTCGAAGGCATTGGTGAACCAAATGAGCGACATACCGGTGATGAAGCCGGTGATGCCGCCGCAGAGCGAGATGCGCGGCACCTTCGAGCGGCGGATGCCCATGGCGGCGTCGAGGCCGTGGATGGGGAACGGCGTGAGCGCGTCCCACTGCGAGAAGCCGGCGTCGCGCACCTTTTCGCACGCGTGGTAGATCGCGGGCGTGGTGTCGAAGGCGGCGATGAGTCCGTAAGTCTTTTTCATGGGTCGGTCTCCTCTCAATGGTGGCCGCCGTGCGGGTCGGCCTGCGGGATGACCGCCTTCACTTCCGACATCGGCATGATCGGGATGAAGCGGATGAAGAGGAGGAACAGCACCGAGAAGACGCCGAAGGTGCCGAAGAAGGTGAAGATCTCGACGATCGACGGCGTGTAGTAGCCCCACGACGACGGGAGGAAGTCGCGGGCGAGCGAGGTGACGATGATGACGAAGCGCTCGAACCACATGCCGACGTTGACGAAGATCGAGAGGATCCAGACGAGCGTCGTGTTGTTGCGCACACTCTTGAACCAGAAGAACTGCGGCGTGATCACGTTGCAGGTGATCATGATCCAGTAGGCCCACCAGTAGTGGCCGAAGGCGCGGTTGATGAACGCGAAGCCTTCATACGGGTTCGCGCCATACCACGCGATGAAGAACTCCATCCCGTAGGCGTAGCCGACCATCGTGCCGGTCGCCAACGTGATCTTGCACATGCAGTCGATGTGATACTGCGTGATCAGGTCCTCGAGGCGGAAGATGGCGCGCAGCGGGAGCATGAGCGTGAGCACCATGCCGAAGCCCGAGAAGATCGCACCCGCGACGAAGTAGGGCGGGAAGATCGTCGTGTGCCAGCCGGGGAGCAGCGAGACCGCGAAGTCGAACGAGACGATCGTGTGCACCGAGAGCACGAGCGGCGTGCTGATGCCGGCGAGGATGAGGTAGGCCA
>CAYYVB010000083.1:0-10287 GCA_964475035.1 uncultured Opitutaceae bacterium
ACGCGGGGACCGCGCTCGCGGTGCCCGCGGCACAGGCTTTCCTTTCGTGTGTTTCGTGTGTTTCGTGGTGACGCTTCGCCTCCCCCATGAGCTTCCGCATCGGTCACGGTTACGACATCCATCGCACGGTCTCCGGCCGCCCCCTCGTCCTCGGCGGCGTGACGTTTGACTGCGACTTCGGCCTCGACGGACATTCCGACGCCGACTGCCTCACGCACGCCATCTGCGACGCGCTGCTCGGCGCCGCCGCGCTGCCGGACATCGGGCACTTCTTCCCCAACACCGACCCGACCTGGAAGAACGCGGACTCGCAGCTCCTCCTGCAAAAGGTCGTCGCCGCCCTGCGCGAGTGCGGATGGGAACCGGTCAACCTCGACGCCTCGCTTATCGCCGAGCGACCGAAGATCGCCCCGCGCCTCGCAGAGATGAAGGCCGCTCTCGCCCGCTCCACCGGTCTCCCCATCGACGCCATCGGCCTGAAGGCCACGACCAACGAGGGCAGCGACGACATCGGCCGCGGGCTCGCCATCGCCGCGCACGCCGTCGCCCTCATCACCCGACGCTGATCCGCCCATGTCACTCCCGCTTTCTCCCTCCATCCGCACCTTTGTCCACCTGCTCACCTGCGCCGCGGCGCTCACGCTCGCCTCCTGCGCCAAGCGCGAGACACCGGTCGAGCTCGGCAACCGCGAGGGCCGGCTCCACCTCGGCATCGGCTCGGAACCCTCGGACATCGATCCGCACATCGTCACCGGCATCGGCGAGGCCAAGGTTCTTCACGCCCTCTTCGAGCCGCTTGTCAGTTTCGACCCTCAGACCCTCAAACCCACTCCCGCGCTCGCCGAGCGCTGGGACGTCTCCGCCGACGGTCTGACCTGGACCTTCCACCTCCGCGACGCCCGCTGGTCCAACGGCGAGCCGATCACTGCGCAGGACTGCATCGAGTCCTGGCGGCGCATTCTCACCCCTTCGCTCGGGGCCGACTACGCCTACATGCTCTACATGATTCGCGGCGCGGAGGCCTTCAACAAAGGCACGGCTGATTTTTCCCAAGTCGGGCTGACCGCTCCGGACGAGCGCACCCTCGTCGTCCAACTCAACGCCCCGACACCTTACTTCCACCAGGTGCTCCTCAATTCCCCGTGGCGACCCGTCAACGTCCGCGCCATCGCGCAGGTCGGCGATGTCTATCGCCGCGGCAACGCCTGGACCCGCCCCGAACACATCGTCACTTCCGGGCCCTTTCACTTGGTCGAGTGGTCCAGCAACCAGCGACTCGTCGCGGAGAAGTCCTCCACCTACTGGGACCGCGCCAACGTGAAACTCAATGCGATCGTCTTTTATCCGATCGACAGCATCGATGCCGAGGAACGCGCATTCCGCGCCGGCCAGCTGCACATCACCTACGCCCTTTCGCTCTCCAAGCTCGCCAGCTACCGCCGGGACCTGCCCGACTCCCTGCGCGTCGATCCCTACCTCAACACCTTTTTCCTCCGCTTCAACACGCGCCGGACTCCGCTCGACCATCCCGCGCTGCGGCGCGCGCTGTCGCTGGCGATCGACCGGGCGCTCATCGCGGAGAAGGTCCTCCGCGGCGGCCAGCGCCCCGCACCATCCCTCGTGCCACCCGAGACCCCCGATTATCCCGTGCCGGATCTGCCGGCGCGCGACATCGGGACGGCGAAACAGCTTCTGGCCGCCGCCGGCTATCCTGATGGACGGAACGTCCCGCCCATCGAGCTCGTCTACAACAACTCCGAAACCAATCGCCTCGTCGCCGAGGCCATCCAGGAGATGTGGCGTCGCGACCTCGGCGTGAGCGTCCAGCTCCTCAATCAGGAATACAAGGTGGTCTTCGCCAACCGCCGCACCGGCAATTACCAGATCATCCTCGGCTCGTGGGTCGGTGATTATCTCGATGCCACGACCTTCCTCGATCTCTGGCGCAGCGACGCCGGCAACAACCAGACTGGCTGGGCGGATGCCCGCTACGACGAGCTCATGAACCGCGCGGTGGCGGAGACGGACCCCTCCAAGCGCGGACATCTGCTGCAGACGGCAGAGCTGCTCATGCTCGAAGCCGCGCCCATCGCCCCGATCTACTTCAACACCCACGTTTATCTCGTGCACCCCGCGGTGAAGGACTGGCGGCCCAATCCGATGGACCACACCGACTACCGGCATGTGTCGCTGGCACCTTAACCTGGCTCGCCTCGCCGTCGCCGCCTTCCTGCTGGCGTGGCTCGCGTCCGGTTGCACCCGGCGCGGATCCTCCGAACCTTTTCTTCGCATCAGCCAGCGGAACGAACCAGCCACGCTCGACCCGCAACTCGCCACGCTGCCGGATGAATTCTTCGTTCTCCGCGCGCTCAGCGAGGGGCTGGTCGTGCCGAATCCGAAAGAAGGTCCGCCCCTGCCCGGCGTGGCCGAGTCGTGGACGACCTCGTCCGACGGCTTGCGCTGGACCTTCACGCTGCGCGCCGACGCGCGTTGGTCCAACGGCGACCCGCTCACGGCGGCCGACTTCGTGTATTCCATCCGCCGCGCGCTCACGCCCGCGCTCGGCGCAGCGAAGGCCGAGCTCTTCCACGTCCTGAAAAACGCCGCCGCCTTCCACCGCGGCGAGCCGGTGGATTTCTCCGCCGTCGGCTGTGCCGCGCCCGACGCACGCACGCTCGTGCTTGAGCTGGCGCAGCCCGCGCCGCACCTGCTCGCGCTCCTCGCCAGCGGGCCTTGGCTGCCGGTGCATCGCGCGACGATCGAGGCGCACGGCGGGATCGCGGCGCGCGACGGCACCTGGACGCGCCCGGGGAATTTTGTCGGCAACGGACCATTCGTGCTCCGCGAGTGGCGCAAGGACCAGCACCTGCTCGTCACGCCTAACCCGCATTACCACTCCGCCGCCCGTGTGCGCGTGCCGGGCATCCGGTTCCAGATCTACGACAACGGCGACACCGAGGAACGCGCGTTCCGCGCCGGACAGGTCGACGTGACGATGGCCGTGCCCGCGGCGAAGCTGGAGAGCTACGTGCCGCCCGTGTTGCGGCGCGTGCCGTTGCACGAAACGCGCTACCTCGCGGTCAACACCACGCGCCCGCCGCTCAACGATGCCCGCGTGCGCCGGGCGCTGGCGCTCGCGGTCGACCGTGACGCGCTCGTGACGAGCGTCCTGCGCGGCGGCCAGAAGCCCGCGCTGAACTTTCTCCCGCCCGGCCTCGGCGGCTACACCGGGACACCACGCCTCGCGCACGATCCGGTGCGGGCGCGCGCCCTGCTGGCGGAGGCTGGTTTTCCCGAAGGAAAGGATTTTCCGCGCCTCGAATTAGCAGCGTGGGGCGTCAGCCCGACCGTGCTGGAAGCCGTGCAGCAGATGTGGCGCCGCGAGCTCGGCATCGAGACCGCGCTCGTCCAACGCGAGGGCCGCGTGCACATGGCGTCGGTCATCGCCGGCGACTTCACGCTCGCGCTCATGCCGGCCATCCCGGACTACGACGACCCCGCGGCGCTGTTCGGCGAACTCACGACCGGCGTGCCGGGCAACTTCGCGCGCTGGGGCGACGTGCGGTTCGACGGGCTGGTCACGCAGGCTCTCCGCACGACCGACCCGGTTGGTCGCACTGAGCTTTACCGCGAGGCCGAGGACCTTCTGCTCACGGAGCTGCCGGTGATCCCGCTTTATTTCAACACGCAGAACTACCTCGTCGCCCCGCGCGTGCGCGGCTGGCGGCAGGATGCGCTGTGGAACCGCACCTACCTCGACGTCACCCTCGAATGAAATCCCGGCCTCTCCTGCTTCTCACTCTCGTTGTCACGGTCGGGGCGGCTTCCGCCGCCGCCGATCCGCTTGCGGCCATCTCCGCGGCGCGCATCCTCGAACGCACAAAGGTGCTCGCGTCGGATGAGTTCGAGGGCCGCGCGCCCGGCACGGCGGGCGAGGACAAGACCGTCGCTTACCTCGTCGAGGAATTCCGCCGGATGGGCTTGCAACCGGGCAATCCCGACGGCACCTACGTCCAGGCCGTGCCGACGGTGGGCATCACGTCGCAGTCGTCGCTCACGTTCACGGCGCGCGGCCAGAAGCTCACGCCGCAGGTCGGGATCGATTTCATCGCACTCTCGCGCCGCCGGCAGCCGTGGGTGGAGTTGCCGGACAGCAACCTCGTCTTCGTCGGCTACGGCGTCAACGCGCCGGAGCTCGGCTGGGACGACTTCAAGGACGTCGATGTGCGCGGCAAGACGGTCGTCATGCTCATCAACGACCCGCCGGTCACCGACGCCGCGACGGGCCAGCTCGACCCGAAGGTGTTCGGCGGACGCGCCATGACCTATTACGGACGCTGGACCTACAAGTTCGAGAGCGCCTCCGCACGCGGCGCCGCGGCGGTGTTCATCGTGCACGAGACGGGGCCGGCCGGTTATCCGTTCGCCGTCATCGCCGCCGGTTCGGGACGCGAGACCTTCGACGCCGCAGCGGGCCCGCGCGTCGCGGTCGAGGGCTGGATCACGCTTGAGACGGCGCGCACGCTCTTCGCGGCGGCCGGACAGGATTTCAACGCCCTCAAGGCCGCGGCCGCGCGGCCCGACTTCCGGCCCGTCACGCTCGACGCGCGCGCGCAGATGCGCGTCGAGAACACGGTGCGCGACGTCGTCTCGCACAACGTCATCGCGCTGCTGCCCGGCGCGGACGAGAAGTTGCGCGACGAGTTCGTCGTCTATTCCGCGCATTGGGACGCCTACGGCCGCGACCCTAGCCGCTCCGGCGACCAGATCCTCAACGGCGCGGCGGACAACGCCATCGCCGTCGCCATGATGCTCGAGATCGCGGAGGCCGCGCTCGCCCTGCCGGCCGATGCGCGTCCGCGGCGTTCGCTGCTTTTCTTCGCGCCGACCTACGAGGAGAAGGGCCTGCTTGGCTCGCTGCACTATGCGCAGAATCCGCTCCACCCGCTCGCGCGCACCGCGGCCAACCTGAACCTCGAGCCGCTCGGCCCCGGTCCGGCCTACGGCGCCACGCGCGACCTCGAGGTCGTCGGCGTGAATCCGTCGACGATCGACGACCTCGCGCAGGAGGTCGCCCGGGAGCAGGACCGCGTGCTCCGGCCCGACGCCGAGCCGGAGAAAGGTTATTACTACCGCAGCGACCACATCGAGTTCGCCAAGGTCGGCGTGCCGGCATTCTTCGCGCGCGCCGGCGTCGACATCATCGGCGCGCCGGCCGGCACCGGCGAAAAGCTGCGGCTCGATTACCTGATCCACGATTACCACAAGGTGAGCGACGAGGTGCGCCCCGACTGGACGATGGAAGGCGCCGCGCACGACGCGCGCTTCCTCTTCGCGCTCGGCCGCCGCATCGCCGACGCCGATGCGATGCCCGAGTGGAAACCCGGCACCGAGTTCAAGGCCCGCCGCGACGCCGACCTCGCCGCCGCGCGCCGTTGAAATTTTTCCCACCGCCATGCCGTCTCCAAAAAACCTGCTTCCGCTGTTCGCCCTCGGCCTCGGTCTCGCGACCGCCGCCGGCGCGGACGAAACCCAACCCGCCCCTTCCGCCGCCCGCATCCTCGAGCGCGTGAAGGTGATCTCCTCCGACGAGTTCGAAGGCCGTGCTCCCGGCACGCCGGGCGAGGACAAGACCGTCGCCTACCTCGTGAACGAGTTTCAGAAACTCGGCCTCCAGCCCGGCAACCCTGACGGCGGGTTTTTGCAGGATTCGCCGCTCGTCGGCATCACGTCGAAGCCCGAGCTGAGCTTCACGCTCGATGGCGAGACGATCGCGCTGCACAACATCGCGGACTTCGTCGGATTCTCGACCCGCCTCGCCGCCCGCCAGGAAGCGAAGGACACCGAGGTCGTCTTCGTCGGCTACGGCATCGAGGCTCCGGAGTTCGGTTGGGACGATTACAAGGGCGTCGACGTGCGCGGCAAGACGGTGGTCATGCTCATCAACGACCCGCCGATCATCGATCCTGCCACCGGCCAGCTTGACCCGAAGATCTTCGGCGGCCGCGCCATGACCTACTACGGGCGCTGGACCTACAAATACGAGATCGCCGCCGCGAAAGGCGCGGCGGCCTGCCTCATCGTGCACGAGACCGGGCCGGCCTCCTACCCTTACGGCGTGGTCGTGAGCTCGTGGACGCGCGAGAACTTCGAGCTCGCCGCCCTTGACGGCAACGCCGGGCACGTCGCCATGCAGGGCTGGCTCAACCTCGACACGGCGCGCCGGCTCTTCAGCTCCTCCGGCAAGGATTTCGCCGCCGCGAAGCAGGCCGCGCTCTCGCGCGACTTCCGCCCGATCACGCTCGGCGCGAAGGCGTCGTTCGTCGTCGAGAACAAGCTCCGCAACGTCGCCTCGCGCAACGTCGTCGCCCTTCTCCCCGGTTCCGATCCCGCGCTGCGCGACGAATACATCATCTACACCGCGCATTGGGACCACCTCGGCCGCGACCCGAACCTGACCGGCGACCAGATCTTCAACGGCGCGGCCGACAACGCTGCCGGTGTCGCCGACATGCTCGAGATCGCGCAGGGCATGATGGCGCTCCCGCCCGAGCAGCGGCCGAAGCGCAGCGTGCTTTTCCTCGCCGTCACCGCCGAAGAGAAGGGCCTGCTCGGCTCGAAGCACTACGCGCAAAGCCCGCTCTACCCGCTCAACAAGACGCTCGCCGTGATCAACATGGATGGCGCGAACATGCTCGGCCCGACCCGCGACATCGTCGTCGTCGGCCACGGCGCGTCGACGCTCGACGACCTCGCCGCCGAGCTCGCCGCGAAGCAGGGCCGCGTCATCGCCGGCGACCCGCGCCCGGAGTTCGGCAGTTATTACCGGAGCGATCACTTCGAGTTCGCGAAGGTCGGCGTGCCCGCGTTCTACGGTCGCTCCGGCCGTCAGTTCATCGGCTTGCCCGAGGACTACGCGGACCAGCAGATCAACGACTACATCGCGAACCGCTACCACAAGGTCACCGACGAGGTGCAACCCCACTGGACCTTCGAAGGCGCGGCGCAGGACACGTCCTTCCTCCTCGATCTCGGCCTCCGCGTCGCCAACGGCGACACCTGGCCGCAGTGGCGCGAAGGCAACGAATTTAAGGCCCGCCGCGACGCCATGATGGCACCGTGATACGCGCTTCGTGCCCGCAGGGTCGTGGCCATATCGCCTCTTCCAGCCCCGCCCCGCCGGCGGGGCTTTTTTCTCGCCCGACAGACAAAGCCGGCGCGTGGCGGCGCTAGCGAGACAACGGTCGTCACCCCCTGCGGCCGCCCAGCTCGCTTCCCTCCATGGATCTCCTGCACGCCGCCTTGCGCTCGCTCCGCGCCCACCCGCTCTTCAGCACACTCGTAATCGCCCTCCTCGCCGTCGGCATCGGCGCCAACACCGCGATCTTCGGCGTCGTCCACGCCGTGTTGCTCGAACCCCTGCCCTATCCCGAGCCGGGCGAACTCGTCCTCCTGCGCAAGCCGCCGCGCGACTCCGCCGCTCCCGCCATCGGCGGCGGACAGATGGTCGTCGACAAGGACCTCACGGCTTGGATCGAGGGCCAGCCCAAGACCTTCCGCGCCCTCGCCGGTTACAGCAACACCGCCGCCACGCTCCAGCTCACCGGCGGCAACGGCGCGCTCCGCGTGCCGACGGCGCGCGTGACGAGCGGTTTCTTCCCCATGCTCGGCGTCAAACCCTGGCGCGGCCGCCTGATCGAGGGCGAAGACGTCAAATCCGGCGCCACGCCCGTCGTCGTGCTCAGCCACTCGGCGTGGCAATCGCGGTTCAACGGCGATGAAAACGTCCTCGGCACCGTCGTGCGGCTCGACGAGATCGCGCACACCGTGGTGGGCGTGTTGCCGCCCGCCTTCGAGTTCGTCGATCCCGTGCAATTCTGGCGCGCACTGCCCTTGAGCGGCATCGACGCGCCCGGCCAGCTGAGCATCGCGATGATCCGCGCGTTCGGCCGGCTGATGCCCGGCACGAGTCATGAGGTCGCGCAACGCGAACTCGACGGGATCTCGGAGCGCTTCTGGGACAATTTAAGCGCGAGCTTCGCCGGCGGACCGCGCGGCGCCCCCGGCCCCGGTGAACAACGCGTCGTGGCGGCCGGCCCCGGTCCGAGCGCTGGTCCAGGCGGCGAGGGCGGCCCCGTGCGCCGCGTCGTGCAAGGCGACGGCCCGGCGACGGCCGACGGTCAACCGCGCGTCGTCACGCGCGGCCCCGGTCCGGAAGGCGTGGCAGGCCCCGGCGGCGCGCAGGTCGTGCGCCAAGGCGGACCCGGCGGTGCCGAAGGCCCCGGTGGCGGCCAGCGCCCGCGCATCAATTTCCCCTTCATCGGCGGACCGGTGAAGCTGGTGCCGTTGCAGGAGCAGCTCGCGCAGCAATCGCGCACGACACTGTGGCTGCTGCTCGGCGCCGTGGGCTTCGTGCTCCTGATCGCCTGCGCCAACATCGCCAACCTCCAGCTCGCGCGCGCCGCGGCGCGCAAGCGCGAGGCCGCCGTCCGCGCCGCGCTCGGCGCCACGCCGGCACGGCTCGCGGTGGAGCTGTTGTGGGAAAATCTCCTGCTCGCCGTCCTCGGCGGCCTGTTCGGCATCGTGCTCGCGTGGTGGGGCACGCAGGCCTTGCACGCGTGGCTCGGCGACCTGCTGCCGCGCGTAAATCCCATCGGCATCAACCCGACCGTGTTCGGCTTCGCGCTCGTCGTCGCGCTCGTCGCGGGCGTGGCCTTCGGAATCGCGCCGGCGTGGCAAGTGAGCCGCGTCGACCTGCTGGAGACGTTGAAGGAGGGCGGCCATCAGGCCTCGGCCGGCGGCAGCCGCTGGCGTCAGGCGCTCGTGGCCTTCGAGGTCGCACTGGCGCTCGTGCTCGCGATCAACACCGGCCTGCTCGTGCGCAGCATCTACCAACTCTACTCGGCCGAGCTCGGCTTCCGCACCGAGGACGTCATGACCGCCAACCTCGCGTTGCCGCGCCGCTACTCGGCGCCGGCCCAGCAGCGCGACTTCGCGCAACGCTGGCTCGAGTCGCTGCGCACGCTGCCGGGCGTGAAGACGGCCGCGCTGGGCGATGTGGCGCCGCTCTCGCAGTTCGCGCAGGTCTTCGCCGCCACGGTCACGGGCGGTTCCGCCGCCAACGCCAACCGCTCCGCCGGCGGCCCCCCGCCGACGATGCAGATCGCGAGCGTGACGCCCGATTACTTCAAGGCCGCCGGCATCGCGCTGCGCTCGGGCCGCACGTTCACGGATGCAGACGGCGACGGCGCGCCGCCGGTCGCCGTGGTCAACGAGGCGTTTGTCAAGGAGCACTTTCCGCAGGGCCTGCCCGAGGGCGCACAGGTGCCTTTGCCCGTGGGCGGGCAAAATCTCCAGCTCGCCACCATCGTCGGTGTCGTGGCCAACGTGCGTTCGCGCGGCCTCGACAGCACGCCGCCGGCGCTCGCGTATTTCTCGCTCGCGCAGGTGCCGCGCGCGCGGCTGTCGGCCGTCGTGCATTTCGAGGGCAACAGCGCCGCGCTCAGCCGCGCTCTGGCGCAATCGACGCACAAGATCGACGCCGACCTCGCGCTCGACGCGCCTTCGACGCTCGCGCAGCAGATTGCGCGGCAGACCGCGCCACGGCGCGTGACGTTGGTGCTGACCGGCGCGTTCGCCGCCACGGCCGTCGGCCTCGCGGCGCTCGGTATCTTCGGCGTCATGAGCTACACCGTCACGCAACGCACGCAGGAGATCGGCGTGCGCATGGCGCTCGGCGCCGACACCTCCGTGATCCTGCGCTGGATCCTCGCCTATGGCGGCCTCGCCGTCGCAGTCGGACTCGGCGCGGGCCTTGCGCTGACCTTCGGGACGAGCAAGCTCCTGCGCACCTTCCTCACCGGCGTGAGCGAACTCGACCCGCTCGTCATCGCCGCCGGCATGGCCGGATTGGCGGTCATCGGTCTCGCCGCCTGCCTTTGGCCCGCGTGGCGCGCGACGAAGGTCAACCCGGTCGATGCGTTGCGGAGCGAATGAGCGGCACCGGGCGACTTTCGCGGGCTCATTATGAAAATTGCTGCGCCGGGCGCCTGGGGGCCGGCCAGTAGCGGGCGTTTTGTCCAGCCGGGGGAAAGGCCCTCCCATCACTTCGCCAAATAATGCATACAGTTGGGCAAGTCTTGGCATGACGCCCCGGTGGGGGCCGGGCATCATCAAAGCCCATGGTTAGCCCACAATCGTCCACGCCCGGCGGACAACCCGGGACGGCATCTGCTGCGTCCCCCGCCACCACCACCATTCCGGACGTCGTCATCCGACTCGCCGGCA
>CAYYVB010000084.1:0-10231 GCA_964475035.1 uncultured Opitutaceae bacterium
CAGCGTGCCTCACTTCGTTCAATCGAGAACGGACTTTTTCAGCAGCCTGCTAGGCTTGGTCATCGGCCTCGCCGGCTCGCTGGCTTCGGCGCAGTTGATGGAGAGCCTGATCGCCCTCGCCTCGCCGCGCGACCCGGTGGTGTTCGGCGCCGTGGCGGCGTTGCTGGGTGGCATCGGGCTGCTCGCCTGCTGGCTGCCCGCGCGTCGCGCCGCCAAGGTGGCGCCGACCGAGGCGCTGCGCGCGGAGTAAGGAAAGCAGCGAATCCGGACGCCAGCGACGCGCTGACGAGAGCGCTTACTTCTTCTCCGGCAGTTTCACGCCGGAATCGCGCAGGAGCTTCTCGAGGTCGGTGGGCTTCTTCGGCTTCGCGGGGGCGCGGGGCGCGGCGACGTTTTTCTCCGCGGACGGCGCGGAGCCGGAGCATTTCTTCGCCGCGGGCGCGTAGGAGGGGATCTTCATGCCGCAGGGGGCGATGTGCGGCGGCGGGGTGACGTCGCGCGTCGGCTTCTTCTCGTCGAGCAGGCGGCGCGCGGTCTCGCCGAGGCCGAGGCGTTCCATCGATTTCCGGAGCGCGGCCTTCATCTCGGGTTTATACCAGAAGAAGAAACTGCGCTGCTCCTGCTTCTCCGCGGGCGTGCGCGCGACCTCGACCGGCTGGGCGTCGTAGGGGTGCACGCCGGTGGCGTAGATCTCGGTGGCGACCGTCATCGGCGTGGGCGTGAAGTCCTGCACCTGCTCGAGACGGAAGCCGAGGTCCTTGGTCTTGAGCGCGAGCTCGGCCATGTCCTCGGGGCGCGAGCCGGGGTGCGAGCTGATGAAATACGGGACGACGGGCGTGTCGGGTTTGCCGGCCTTGGCGGCGGCGCGGTCGAACTTCTCCTTGAACCGGTAGAACAGGTTGAAGCTCGGCTTGCGCATGACGCGGAGCACGTGGTCGCTCGTGTGCTCGGGCGCGACCTTGAGGCGGCCGGGGACGTGGTGCGCGGCGAGCTCCTCGATGTATTTCTCGTGGCTGGCCTTCACCTCGGGTGTGGCGCCCTTGTCGTGGAGGAAGAGGTCGTAGCGGATGCCGCTGGCAACGTAGGCGTGCTTGACGCCCTCGGTGTTGCGCACGGCCTCGTAGATCTCGAGGAGCGGCGAGTGGTCGGTGTCGAGGTTGCGGCAGACGTCGGGCCAGATGCAGGAGGGGCGGATGCACTCGTCGCAGATCCACTGCTCCTTGCCCTTCATCTTATACATGTTCGCGGAGGGGCCGCCAAGGTCGCTGATTGTGCCGCGGAAATCGGGCATCTGCTTCACCGCCTCGACCTCGCGAAGGATCGACGCCTTCGAGCGCGAGGCGACGAACTTTCCCTGGTGCGCCGAGATCGTGCAGAAGCTGCACCCGCCGAAGCACCCGCGGTGCATATTGATCGAGTGCTTGATCATCTCGTAGGCGGGGATCGCGCCGCGCTTGCGGTATTTCGGGTGCGGCAGGCGCGTGTAGGGCAGGTCGAAGGACGAATCGATCTGCGCCTCGCTCATCGTCGGGTAAGGCGGGTTGACGACGAGCAGGCGGCCGGCGGTCGGCTGGATGAGGCGGCGGGCCTTCACGCGGTTCGACTCGGTCTCGATGTCCTTGAAATTCTTCGCGTAGAGCGCGCGGTCGGCGAGGCACTCCTCGTGCGAGTGGAGCGTGAAGTCGTCCCAGTGCCGGTTCTTCGGCAGCTCCTCGCCCGCGGGCAGCAGCACGGCGGTCTGCGCGATGGTCGTGAGCGACGAGAACGGCACGCCGCGTTTCACGAGGCGCAGGATCTCCATCAGCGGCAGTTCGCCCATGCCATAGACGAGGAGGTCGGCGCCGCTGTCGGCGAGGATGCCGGGCTTCAGCTCGTCGGACCAGTAATCGTAATGCGTCACGCGCCGCAGGCTGGCCTCGATGCCGCCGATCAGCACGGGGACGTCGGGGTAGAGCTTCTTCAGGATCTGCGAATAGACGACCGTCGCGTAATCGGGCCGGAAGCCGTGCGCGCCGCCGGGCGTGTAGGCGTCCTCGCTGCGGAGCTTCTTCGCCGCCGTGTAGCGGTTGACCATCGAGTCCATGCAGCCCGCCGTGACGCCGAAGAAATGACGCGGCGCGCCGAGCTTCTTGAAATCGCGCAGGTCGTCGCGCCAGTTGGGCTGGGCGAGGATGGCGACACGGAAGCCCTCGCGCTCGATCAGGCGCCCGACGACGGCGCTGCCGAAGGCCGGGTGGTCGACGTAGGCGTCGCCCGACACGAGGATCACGTCCACGTAGCCCCAGCCGCGCGCGTCCATTTCGTCGCGCGTCGTCGGGAGCCAGCGGGCTGGATCCCAGGTCGGGTCTTGATCGGGCAGCGTGGACATCTGGGCGCAAGGTGGCGCGGGCGGCCCGCGACGCAAGCGGACAACTCGGGGGCGCCTCGCGTCATCTGCTCGTTTGACCGCGCACAGGCGGCGGGCATTGTCGCGCGAACCCGTTCCGCTCCACCCCACCCCATGAGCCAGCCGCGCACGATCCTCTGCCTCGCGAGTTTCCACAAAGGTCACGACTTCCTCCGCGAGGCCAAAGCCCAGGGCTGGACCGTCCTGCTCCTCACCTCGAAATCCCTCGAGGGCTCCGAGTGGCCGCAGGAGGTTGACGAGGTCTTCTACATGCCCGACGTCGACAAGGTCTGGAACCGCGACGACACACTGCGCGGCGTCAGCTACCTGATGCGCCGGCGGAAGATCGACCGCATCGCGGCGCTCGACGATTTCGACGTCGAGGTGGCAGCGCTCCTACGCGAACACCTGCGCGTGCCCGGCATGGGCGAGACGACGGCGCGCTACTTCCGCGACAAACTCGCCATGCGCCTCAAGGCCCGCGAGGCCGGCCTGCCGGTGCCGGAGTTCACGAACGTCGCCCACCACGACGACGTGCGCGACTTCATGGCGCGCGTGCCGGGCCCGTGGTTGCTCAAGCCGCGTTTCTCCGCCTCGGCGCTCGGCATCCACAAGATCGAGAAACCCGACGACCTCTGGCCGAAACTCGACGCGCTCGGAGACGAACAGTCGTTCCACCTGCTCGAACGCTTCGTGCCGGGCCGCGTGTATCACGTCGACTCGATCGTCAACGACCGCGAGATCGTGTTCGCGATTGCCTGCCGCTACGGCACGCCGCCGCTCGCCGTGATGCACGGCGGCGGCATCTTCACGAGCGTCACCTGTGAACATGGCGGCGGCGAAGAAAGCGCGTTGCTGGCCGCGAACGCCGCCGTGCTCCGCGCCATGGGCCACGTGCGCGGCGCTTCGCACACGGAATTCATCCGCGCCGACGACGGCACGTTCCATTTCCTCGAGACCTCGGCGCGCGTCGGCGGGGCCAACATCATGGACCTGATCGAGACCGCGACGGGGCTCAATCTCTGGCGCGAATGGGCGAAGGTCGAGTTGCAGGAAAACGCCTACCGCGTGCCGCCGTGGCGGCGCGATCATGCCGGCCTGCTCATGTCGCTCGCGCGGCAGGAATGGCCGGACCTCGGCGTGTTCTCCGAGCCGGAGGTCGCGATCCGCCACCGGAAGAAGCACCACGTCGGCCTCGTCTGGCGCTCACCGGAATTTTCACGCGTCGAGCAGTTGCAGACGGAATTCCTCGCGCGCGTGCAGCGGGATTTCCACGCCAGCGCGCCGCCGCCGGCCAAGGCCACGGAGTAAACCCTGCGACCGATGCTGACGCTCTGCCGCGCCGCGCTTGTAATCGTCGGCCTCATCCACCTGCTCCCGGTGATCGGCGTGCTCGGGGCAGCCCAGCTCACGACCCTCTACGGCGTGGATTTCTCTCCTGCCGATCTGGAAATCCTGATGCGCCACCGCGCCGTGCTGTTCGGGTTGCTGGGCGCCTATCTGATCGGCGCCGCATTCCGGCCCGCGTGGCGGCGGACGGCGCTGGCGGCCGGCTGGGTCAGCGTGCTTTCCTTCCTCCTCCTCGCCTGGTTGGTCGGCGACTACGGGGCTCCCGTGGCACGGGTTGTCGCCGCTGATCTCGTGGCCGCCGTCTGCCTGGCCTTCGCGACCTTCGCCGACCGGCGGCTCCGCGCGGCAAATGCCGGCGAAGCGACCAGCCGCTAATCGGCCCGACCGACGGCTTGGCCGCCGCCAATCCGCCGTTCGTCGCAACGGCATTGCGCCCACGTCCGTGCGGGCCATCGTCGCGGGCATGAAAAACGTGGAGCTCAGCGAAGAGGCCTTTGCGGTCCTGCAGCGGCTCGCGGCCGCCAAGAACCTGCCCGCCGAGGAGGTGCTCGCGTCGCTCCTCGGCGCCGGCAAACCGCTCTCCGGCGACCACCTGCTGTTCTACCTCGTCAGCGCGGAATTCACCGCACTCCCCGACGCCACCAAGCGTTACCTCGCCCTCCTCGCTTGGGCGGCGAAGAACTATGCCTGCGATTTCGCGGACTTCATTTCGCATCAGGACAGCGCCCGCCGCTACCTGATGCTCAACCGCGACGAGGTGAACGCCGTCCGCGAGCACAACCACGCGCGGCAGATCGACGGCACGCAATTCTGGGCCGTGATGACGATCGACGAAGCCACCAAGGCCCGCTTTGTGCGCCGCCTGCTGGAGTTCATCGGCTGTCACGACGAGACCGTGCAGGCCGCGCTCAAGGCGCTCGGCTGCGCGCAGCAGCACGAGAGCGGTTTCCTCCGCCTGCTCGCGAGTTGAGGCCGCTGAGAGCCTCCGGCGCCATCTTTGAAGGTCCAGTTTCGCTTGTGTGCGCGGACATGACACCCGCGGCACCTTGACGACGCTCGCCGCCGCGGCTGGAATCCGCGCGTGCACGAAGCGCCCATCGAACCCGAAAACAAGCGCCGCAGCTTCCGGAATTTTTTCAGTTCCGTGCAATACGCCGTCGAGGGTTTCTGGGCGGCGCTGAAGCACGAGCCGTCGTTCCGCGAGGACCTCGTCTTCGTCGTCCTGCTCACGCCGTTGGCCATCATCCTGCCCGTCAACGCCGTCTCCACGGCGGTGATGATCTTCTCGCTCTTCCTCATCGTCATCATGGAACTCGTCAACTCCGCCATCGAGTGGACGATCGACGACATCTCGCTCGCGAAGCGCCCGTTCGCCAAGCGCGCGAAGGACATGGGCAGCGCGGCCGTCTTTCTCGCCTACATCAACTGCATCGTCGTCTGGGGCGTGATCCTGATCGCGAACTGGAACCGCATCGCGACCCTCGAATTCCTCAAATGGCCGCCGCAAATCCTCCCGTAGCACTCGTCACCGGCGCCTCGCGCGGCATTGGCCGCGCCATCGCGCAAGCCCTCGCCGCCCGCGGCGCCCGCGTGGCCGTGCATTACGCCGCCCGGCGCGACGCCGCGGACGAGACTCTCGCCGCGCTCACGGGCACCGGCCATGCCGCGTTTGCCGCCGACGTCGCCGACCCGGCGGCCTGCGAGCGCCTCGTCGCCGACGTCACCGCGCACTTCGGCCGGCTCGATGTGCTGGTGAACAACGCCGGCATCTACGAGGACGACGCCATCAAGACCGCGAGCTACGCCGACTGGCAGCGCGTGTGGCAGCGCACGCTCGCCGTGAATCTCACCGGCCCCGCCAACCTCACCTACCTCGCCGTGCAACGCCTGCGCGCGCAGGGCGGCGGCCGCATCGTCAACGTCACGTCACGCGCGGCCTTCCGCGGCGAACTCACGGCGCAAGCCTACGCGGCGTCGAAGGCCGGATTGAACATCTTCGGTCAATCCCTTGCGCAGGCGCTCGCATCGGACGGCATCCATGTCTTCACCATCGCGCCCGGTTGGATCGACACGGACATGGCGACCGCGAGCCTCACCGGCCCGAACCGCGAGAAAGTGCTGGCGCAGCATCCCCTCGGCCGCGTCGGCACCGCGGATGAGATCGGCGTGACGGCCGCGTGGCTCGCGTTGGAGGCGCCGGCAAACCTCACCGGTTGCATCATCGACGCCAACGGCGCGTCGTATCTGCGCACGTGAAGCCGTAGCGCAGGCGTCCCGCCTGCTTCCGGAAGAGCAGGCGGGACGCCTGCGCTACTTTTCCCTCACCGCATCCGGCCGAAGAAATAGGTCGCGAGGCCGATCATCGCGAGGCTGGGCAGGAGCGCGGCCCAGACGGGGTCGAGGAAGCCCTTGCCGCCGAGGAGCGTCGAGCTGGTCGTGAGCAGGTAGTAGAGGAAAAACAGGCCGATCGACTTCGAGACGCCGACCACCGGGCTGACGCGCACGCCGGAGACGGCGAAGGGGATCGCGATGGCGAGGATGATGAGCGGGCCGAGCGTCTCCGCGAGCAGGCTGTAATATCGCACGGCGTAGCGCGTGACCTTCGGGTTATCCTCCAGGGTGAAGTAATCCACGATACGCTGCAGCTCGAAGAACGAGAGGTCGCGCGGGTTGCGGTCGATGAGCAGCATGAGCTGCGGGTCCTCGTTGAGGTGCGGGAAATTCTTCTCGGCGAAGGTCACCGAGCGCATCAATTCGCCCAGCTCGGGATCGAACCACATCTCGCGTCCGTCGCGGAGCGTCCAACTGCGCGCGGCGGGATCGTAGTTCGCCACGCGCGCCATGAGGCGGGTGCGTTCGCGGCGTTGTGAGTCGAGCTCGGAGATGGTGACGCCGTAGGCCGTGGCGGCAAAACGGTTGTAGCGATTCACATACCACATCCGGTTGGCGCGCTGGTTGTCGAAGGCGACGCTGGTGACGACGCCGAGCGTGGCGGTGTCGCCCTTGCGCTCGCCGGCCCGGAGTTCGAAGCTCTCGAGCAGGCTGCGCGCGGTCTCGACCGACCAAGGGACGACGCGGGCATTGAGGAGGAGCGAGATGCCGCAGCAGACCAGGGCGGCGAGCCAGAGCGCGCGCGTGGTGCTGAAGATGTTCAGCCCCGCGGCGCGGATGGCGGTGATCTCGTTGTGACGGTGCAGCGTGCCGAGGACGAAGAGGAGCGAGAGCAGCAGCGAGAGCGGGAGCACGACCGAGAAGTAGCTCGGCATGAGCACGGCGTAGTAGAACAGCATGTCACCGAAGCCCGCGCCGACCTCGATGAGGTCGCGGAAATTGTCGTAGAGCGCCTGCATCAGCAGCAGCCCCATCGTGGCGCAGAGGATGAGGCCGAGGATTTTCAGCCATTCGCGCAGGAGGTAGCGGTCGAGAAGCGTCACGCGGCGACGAGACAACGCATCGCCGGCGCGCTGGCAAAGGCGAAACTGCGCGCGAACCCCGTCACATCAGCGAGAAACGATCCCGGGCACAGGGAGGGCCGAGCTCTGCGAGGCCGCGCGAAATTTTGTCCGCTCATCGCGGCCTCGCGGAGCTCGGCCCTCCAGTTTTTGTCTGGGCAACGGTTGTTTGCTGCAGGGCGGGGTCTCCCGACCCCGCAGCGAATGTGATCACGCTCTCGCACCTCGGCGGGGTCGGGAGACCCCGCCCTACAATTCGCGCCCGCGGCGTGTCGCGACTCGCGTGCGTTTCGTCGCGGTGCGGCGTGCGTTCGTAAACTTGGGGTTTGCTCGCGGTGCGGGTTCCCGTTTCAACGAGCGCCACTTATGGCTGATACCCCCCTGAAAGAAGCCTGGAGTTCGCGCTTGGGCGTGATCCTGGCAGTGGCCGGAAGCGCCGTCGGTCTGGGCAACTTCCTGCGTTTCCCCGGTCTCGCCGCCCAATACGGCGGCGGTGCGTTCATGATCGCCTACTTCATCTCGTTGCTGCTGCTCGGCATCCCGATCGGCTGGGCGGAGTGGACGATGGGCCGCAAGGGCGGCAACGCCGGTTTCCACTCCTCGCCGGGCATCTTCTACAGCATCGTGCGCCACCCGCTCGGGAAATACCTGGGCATCTTCGGCTTCATCGTGCCGGTGATGGTCTACATGTATTACGTCTACATCGAGGCATGGTGCCTCGGCTACGCGCTCAACGCCGCGACCGGCACTTTCAGCCAGCCGGGCGTCAACTTCGGCCAGTTCTTCGCCAACTTCACCGGCGCGAACGAGGACGGCGCGTCCATCTCCTTCGGCCTGCACGACGTCGGGCTGTTCGTGCTGATCGTCTACGTCTTCAATTTCTACTTCATCTACCGCGGCATCAACAAGGGCGTGGAGTTCGTTTGCAAGTGGGGCATGCCGATCCTCATCGTCATAGCGCTGCTCATCCTCGGCCGCGTGCTCACGCTCGGCACGCCCGACGCCTCGAAGCCGGACCAGAACGTGATCAACGGCCTCGGCTACATGTGGAATCCGAAGGACATCGCCACCGGCCTGAAGAACCCGCAGCTCTGGCTCGCGGCGGCAGGGCAGATCTTCTTCTCCCTCTCCGTAGGCTTCGGCGCGATCATCACCTACGCGAGCTATCTGAAGAAGAAGGATGACGTCGTCCTCAGCGGCCTCACCGCCGCCTCGGCGAACGAGTTCTGCGAGGTCGGCCTCGGCGGCCTCATCACCGTGCCGGCGGCGTTCGTGTTCCTCGGCGTGGCGGGCATCGCCGGGCAGGGCACCTTCGCCCTCGGCTTCAACGTGCTGCCTTACGTCTTCTCGCAGATGCCGGGCGGCGCGTTCTTCGCGACGATCTTCTTCCTGCTGCTCTTCCTCGCCGCCATCACCAGCTCGCTCTCGATGCTGCAACCGGGCATCGCGTTCTTCCAAGAGGGCCTCGGAATCGGGCGCAAATCCGCGATGGCCATTCTCGGCCTGCTCACCGCCATCGGCACCGCGCTGGTCTGGTGGTTCTCGAAGGACCTCAAGGCGCTCGACACGATCGATTTCTGGATCGGCACGGTGTTCATCTTCCTCGGCGGCGCGGCGCTGATCGTCGTCTTCGGTTGGGTCATCGGCATCGAGGAGGGCTTCAAGGAAGCGCACTCGGGCGCGGAGATGAAGATCCCGTCGTTCTACAAGCCGATCATGAAATACATCACGCCGCTCTACCTCGCCGTCATCTTCGTGATGTTCCTCCTCGCGAATGTGTTCGGCTGGAACTTCAGCTTCAGCGCCCCCGAGTTCAAGCCGACCAGTTACATCACCGACCTCGTCGGCCCCAACCCGAGCAACTCGGCGCGCCTGACCTTCGGCTTTATCGTCACCACCATCATCTTCGTCCTCATGCTCATCAACCAGGCCGGCAAACGCTGGGACGCGGCCCGCAAAAACGGAGGAAACCACTCATGACCACCGGCGGCTGGATCAACATGCTACTCTCGGTCGGCTTCGTGACCGTGCTCTTCCTCTATTGCATCACGCGCGTGCTCCTCGGCAAACGCCCGGACCACGAACTCGGCCACATCGAGCCCGTCCACGAGGACGAGGCCAGCAAGGACTGAGCGCTGGCGCGACGCACACGCCCTCCTTTCCGCCGGACGGACGCCGCGCGCGCCGTCCGGCTTTTTGTGCCCGGAGGGGACGCAGGCGGTCGCGCAGCTTGATTTTTTTCGACGGATGCTAAACTAACCGCTTCCCGTCCAACCTTTCCCTCTTTCACCCGATACCACCATGTCCACCGCCGCTCCGCAAAAATTCGAGTTCCAGGCCGAGATCAAGCAGCTGCTCGATATCGTCATCCACTCGCTCTACACGGAGAAGGAGATCTTCGTGCGCGAGCTCGTCTCCAACGCCTCCGACGCGTTGGAAAAACTCCGTCACCTCCAGCTGACCGAGAAGGACATCCACGACGACCAGCTTCCGCTCGAGATCGCCATCACGACCGACGAGACCGCCAAGACCATCACGATCCAGGACCACGGCCTCGGCATGACACGCGCCGAGCTGATCGAGAACCTCGGCACCATCGCGCACTCCGGTTCCAAGGCCTTCCTCAAGGCGCTCGGCGAATCCGGCGCTAAGAACAGCAACCTCATCGGCCAGTTCGGCGTCGGTTTCTACTCGGCGTTCATGGTCGCGCAGTCGGTCAAGGTCTACAGCCACTCGTGGCGCAAGGACGAGCCCGGCCACGTCTGGTCGAGCGACGGCTCCGGCAGCTACGAGATCGAGGAGGTCACCGACCAGCGGCGCGGCGCGAAGATCGTCATCGCGCTGAAGGACGACTGCGCCGACTTCGCGAAGGATTGGCGCCTGAAGGAGATCCTCACGCGTTACAGCACCTTCGTCGGCTTCCCCATCACGCTCAACGGCGAGAAACTCAACACCGTCCAAGCCCTCTGGCTGCGCAACAAGGCCGAGGTGAAGGACGAGGAATACACGCAGTTCTTCAAGTTCATCGCCCACACCTCCGAGG
>CAYYVB010000085.1:0-10199 GCA_964475035.1 uncultured Opitutaceae bacterium
GTCGCGTAGGTGCGGGTCTCGCGCTCGATCTCGTCGGCCTTGATCAGGCCGTGGGCGCTGTTCCGCCCCGTGAACTTCACGCAGAGCTTGTCCATCAGCAGATACACGATCGGGATCACGTAGAGTGTGATTACCGTCGAGAGCGCAAGGCCGCCGACGACGACCAGGCCCATCGGGTTGCGCGTCTCGGCGCCGGCACCGGAGGCGAAGGCGATCGGCACGGCGCCGAGGATGGTGGAAATCGACGTCATGAGGATCGGGCGGAACCGGATCGTCGCGGCCTCGAAGGCCGCCTCCGCCGCCGCGATGCCTTTCTGCACCTGGAGTTGGTTGGCGAATTCAACGATCAGGATGCCATTCTTCGCCACCAACCCGATCAGCATGATCAGGCCGAAGCGGGAGAAGAGGTTGTCCGTCATGCCCGGGCCCCAGAATCGCGAGCAGTAGAGCACGAGCAAACCGCCCGCGAGGGCGATGAAGACTCCGGTGAAGATCGTCGCCGGATGGATCCACGACTCGAACTGCGCGGCAAGGATCAGGAAAGTGAACAGCAGCGCGAGACCGAAGAGGATCATCGTGTCGTTGCCGCTCTCGACGAACTCACGCGTCTCGCCATCCCACGCGTAGGTATAGCCTGGAGGCAGCGTCCGGGCAGCGAATGACTCCAAGAAGTCGACCCCATCGCCGATCGTGCGGCCCTCGGCCAACTGGGCCGAGACAGTCACGGCGCGGAGGCGGTTGAAGTGCGGGTAGCTCTCCGGCACCGTATTTTCAGACCAGCTGACTACGTTGCTCAACTGCACGAGCACGCCGTCGGTCGAGCGCACGTAGAGCCGCGCAAGGTCGCTCGGCGTGGTGCGGTTCTCGTCTGTGACCTGCACTATGATGTAATACTGCTGGTTACCGCGCTGGAACTCCGTCACCCGCCTTCCGCCGAGGAGCGACTCCAAGGTCGAGGCGATGACGCTGATCGGCACCTTAAGGTCGGCGGCCTTCGCTCGGTCGATGCGGACATCGAGCTGCGGCTTGGTCGGCGACGGGTCGACTCGCGGCTGGTTGAACTGGCCGCTTTCGCGCATCGCGGCGAGAAATTCGCCGCCGAGGCGCTGCAATTCCGTAAAGTCGCTGCCGAGCAGGACCATGCTTACGCCGCTGCTCCCGCCACGCGGACCTCGGCCAAACGGACGCACGGGATTGGCGAAAGCCTGGCCGCCGGTGATCTCGCGCTGGAACTTGCGCCGCAGCTCCGCCGTGATCTCCTGCGTCTTGCGTTCGCGCTCCTCCCACGGTTTGAGCGTGGCGAAGATGAACGCGCGGCCGCCGTCGCCGGTGCGGTGGAAGGTGCGGTCGATCTCCGGCACCTGCAGGATCATCTGCTCCATGTCGTAGGAGTAGAGGCGCAGGTATTCCGGCGTGGCACCGATCGGGGCGATGAGGTTGGCGGTAAAGATGCCGCGATCCTCCAGCGGCGTGAGCTCGCGCTGGAGTTTCGTGTAGAGGAAAAAGCCTCCGACCGTGAATGCCAGTGTGCCAAGGAGGACGAGCGTCTGGACCCGCAGGGCGGCACGCAAAGTGCGTTCAAAGACGCCATTCGCCCAGACGAAGAAGGGCTCGGTCTTGTTGTAGAGCCAACCATGATTGCTCTGCCCGTCCGCCTGTTTGCTCTTGAGGATGCGCGAGCAAAGCATCGGCGTGAGCGTCAGTGCGACGAATGAGGAGACGAGCACCGACAAACCAAGCGTGATGCCGAACTCGTAGAACAGGCGCCCGGTCTGGCCGGATTGGAACGCCACGGGCAGGAACACCGCAATGAGCGTGAGGGTCGTCGCGATGATCGCAAAGGCCACCTGCCGCGAGCCGAACACGGCGGCGTGGATCGGTCCCTCGCCTTCTTCCATGCGGCGGTAGATGTTCTCGAGCATGACGATCGCGTCGTCGACCACGAGGCCGACGGCGAGCACGAGCGCGAGGAGCGTGAGGATGTTGATCGAGAAGCCGAGCGCCCGCATCAGTGCGAAAGAGCCGATGATCGACACCGGAATGGCAATGAGCGGCACCATCGTCGCGCGCCAGTCGCGCAGAAAGACGAAGATCATCAGCACCACCAAAAGGCCGGCTTGCCAGAGAGTCGTGTAGACTTCCTTCACCGAGCGATCGACGAAAACGGAGCTGTCAAAGCCGACTTCGACATTCACTCCCTCAGGCATGTCGGCTTGGATGACGGGAATGAGCGCCTTGGCACCGTTGGCCACGTCGAGCAGGTTGGCCTGCGCCTGGCGGAGGATGAAGACGCCGACCGTGGGCTTGCCTTTGAAGTAACTCTCCGAGCGATACTCCTCGGCTCCGAGTTCAACCCGCCCGATGTCGGCGAACTTGACCTGATGCGAACCTCGCGTCGCCAGGACGAGGTTCTCGAAGTCGGACACCTCGCGCATCCGGCCCTCGATGCGGACCGGAAATTCGCGAGCCGAGGACTCGATGCGCCCGCCTGGGATTTCGACGTTCTGCTGGCGCAGCGCGGCCTCGACGTCGGCGATGGTGAGCTGGTGGGCGGCGAGACGGTCGCTGTCGATCCAGAGGCGCATGGCGTAACGCGGACCGCGCACACCGACCGAACCGACGCCGGGGATCGTCTGCAGGCGCTGGACCGCAATGCGTTCGACGAGTTCGCGCAACTCGAGGCGGCTGTAGCGCTCGGAGTTGAAGGAGATCGTGATGACGGGCGAAGCGTCCGCATCAGCCTTGGTGACGCGCGGTTCCTCGATCTCGTCGGGCAGCTGGCCGCGGGCGCGGCTGACGCGGTCGCGCACGTCATTGGCGGCCTCGTCGACGTCGCGATCCATGTTGAACTCGATCGTGATGTTCGAGCGTTCCTCCTGGGAATCGGACCGGATGACGCGGATGCCATCGATAGATGCGATCTCACGCTCCAACGGCTCGGTGACCTTGGTCTCGACGACTTCGGCGGAGGCGCCGCGATAGCTGGTCTCGACGGAGACCACCGGCGAATCGGTGAGCGGGTATTCGCGAACCGGCAGGCGGTCGAAGCTGAGCAGGCCGATCAACACAATCAGGATCGAGGCGACGAGCGCAACGACCGGCCGGCGGATGGAAATGTCGGAAAGGATCATGGATTATTCTCCGATCCGGAACTCCTCGCGCAGCGGCCGCGGTTCGAGCTTGGCGCCGGGGAAAATGATCAAGGCGCCGACGCCGGACGCGACGATGGAATGCTGGTCATCAAGCGCTCCCGCTTGCAGTGGCGTAACCTCGACCAAGCCCCGTTCACGCAGGCCGAGTTTGACCGGCACAAATTCAGCGACTTTCTCCTCGCCGCGGTCGCGGACCGCGATCACTTGCGTGCCGCGCGGGGTGGTAAGGATAGAACCCTCGGGCACAGTGAGTGCGCCTCGGCGGATCTGGAGGACAATGTCGATGTTGGCGAACATGCCGGGTTTCAGCCCGGCGATCTCGGAACCGAGGAATCCCTTGACCTGGCTCGCGCGGGTGGCGCGGTCGATGACGGAGGAGACGAAATAAACTTCGCCCGCGGAGCTGATTTCGCCGTTCGGCGTTTGTGCGCGCAAGGTGAAGGCAGATCCGTTTTTCACCCGCTCGACAAAGCGCTCGGGCACTTGGAAATCGACTTTCAGGCGGCTGAGATCGTCGAGCGTCGTGATGACGGTGGCCGCAGTCACGTAGTCGCCCGGGGAAATGGTGCGCGCACCGACGATGCCGTCAAAGGGCGCCTTGATCTCCATCTTGCCGAGCCTGACCCGGAGCAACTGCAGTTCGGCTTCGGCGGAGGAGAATTCGGAGCGGGTGCGGTCGAGCTCGGCTTGGGACATCGAGCGCGCCTGGGTGAGGTCTTCGCTGCGGCGGAGATTGAGTTCCGCGAGGCGGAAGCGCGACTCAGCTTGGGCGAGCTGGGCGCGGAGTTCCTCGTCGGCGATGCGGACCAGCACGTGGCCGGCGGGCACGCGCTCACCCTCGCTGAAGTTCACGGTGCGCACCTGACCAGCAATTTCGGCGCGGATCTGTGCGGTCTCGTTGGGCGCGAGGGAGCCGACGAGCGAGAGCGACTCGACGAGGTCGCAGCGCATGACGCTCACGACCTCAACGGGCTGCTTTTGTCCGCCGCCACCGCCGGGAGAGGCGGCGGTGTTTGAGGCGGCATTTTTGCTGCAGCCTGTTGCAAGAAGGCCGGCGATGCAGACGCCGGCCAGGAGGAAACGTGTCAGAGGCACCATCGGCGCGGACTTTCGGTGAAAAAAGTCCGGCGTCGCAAGGGGCAATCTGCCACCGCCGGCGCTCAGCCGGTCAAACCTGCATAATCCGCGGCAGAAAGGAGCTTCGTAGCTTCCGACGGATCGCTGACCTTGAGCTTCAGCATCCAAGCGTCGGCATAGGGCGATTGGTTGACCTTCTCAGGGTTGGCATCGAGGGCTTTGTTGACCTCGAGCACCGTGCCGCCGACGGGCGCGTAGACGTCGGAGGCGGCTTTGACGGACTCAACCACGCCGAAGGATTCGCCCGCCTTGAGCACGGCGCCGACCTTTGGCAGCTGGACAAAGGTGATGTCGCCGAGGCTGTTTTGCGCGTAATCGGTGATGCCGACCAGAGCGGTGCCGTCGGCGGCAAGCTGAAGCCATTCGTGCGACTTGGCGTATTTGAGATCGGAGGGGATGTTGCTCATGGGGAGAAGAGAAAGACGATGGAGTTAGCGGGGAACCGGCGGAAGTTCAGCCAAAAATTTTCGCGCGCGATGCTCAGGCCTTTTTCGCGAGGGTGACGAACGGAGGTTTCACGGTCTGGAGCGCGAGCTTGGTGCCGCGGAGGTCGACTTGGAGCGGTTGCTTGGCGGCGGCGCTGGCGACGAGGGCAGAGCCGATGGCTTCGTTGAGCATCGGCGAGAGCGTGCCGGAGAGAACCTTGCCGACCTCGACGCCGGCGGCGTCGAGCAAGGGCGTGTCGGCGCGGACGATGCGGCGGTCGCCGGTCTTGAAGTAGATGACTTTCTTCGGGCTGCCCTGCTCTTTCTCTGCCTTGAGGACCTCGGAGCCGATGAACGTGCCTTTGTCGAATTTCACGACCCAACCGAGTCCGGCAGCGATGGGATTGATGTGCTCGGTGATCTCGTGGCCGTAGAGCGGAAACCCAGCCTCGAGGCGCAGCGAATCGCGCGCGCCCAGTCCGGCGAGTTCGAGTCCCTGCGGGGCGCCGGCCGCGAGCAGGGCTTCAGCGAGTTTCTCGGTCTCGGCGGCGGGGCAGTAGAGTTCAACGCCATCCTCACCCGTGTAGCCGGTGCGCGAGATCACGCAGGGCACGCCGGCGACACTGCCCTCGGTGAAATGGTAATATTTGATCGCACCGAGGTCGGTGGCGGTGAGGCCCTGCACGATGGCGGCGGCCTGCGGGCCTTGGATGGCGAGCTGGCCGTAATCGGGGGAGCGGTTCGTGACGGTGCAGTCGAAGCCCTTGGCCTGTTCCTGCATCCAGGCGATGTCCTTGGCAATGTTGCCGGCGTTGATGCAGAGGAAATAGTCGCCCTCGCCGCGCATGTAGACGAGCAGGTCATCGACCACGCCGCCGTGCGGGTAGCACATGACGGTGTAAAGCACGCGGCCGGGGAAGAGCTTGCTGCAGTCGTTCGTGACGAGGTGTTGCAGGAATTTGAGCGCCTCCGGGCCCTTCACGTCGGCTTCGCCCATGTGGCTCACGTCGAAGAGGCCCGCACGCAGGCGGACGGCCTTGTGCTCCTCGAGGATGCTGCGGTATTGCACCGGCATGTCCCAGCCGGCGAAGTCGACCATGCGGCCGCCATGGCGGCGATGAAATGCGTTCAAGGGCGTCGATTGGGGGCCACTCATGCGACTTACCAAACGCTCCCGCTCCGGCGCGGGCAAGGAATCTTTGCCCGCTGAGCAGGGGAATTACGGCAGGAGCGGCCGGTTAAAAGGATTTGTGTTCGCGCCCGCCGCCGCCGCTATTGTGCGGGCATGACGCTATTCGTCACCGCCGTGGTGCTTACTATTCTCGTGTCGTTCCTCTGTTCGATGACCGAGGCTCTGATCCTCAGCTCGACCACGGCCGAGATCGAGTCGCTCAAGCGCGACCGACCGAAGCGTGGCTTGTTGCTGGAAGAGTTCCGGCACAACCTCGACCGCACTATCTCGACCATTCTGACGCTCAACACCATCGCCAACACCCTCGGCGCCACTGTCGTCGGTGCGCTGGGCACGCGCCTGTTTGGTGATGCGGCGCTCGGCATCATTTCCGGTGGCCTGACCTTTGCCATCCTGATCGTCGCCGAGGTCATCCCGAAGAATCTCGGTGTCGTCTATCGCCATCGCCTGCAGCCGCATGTCGTCTATCCGTTGCTATGGGCGCAGCGCGCGCTGCTGCCGATCATCTGGTTCTGCCAGCAGGTCGTGCGCTTCGTCATCCGCAAGAAGGCCGACAGCCACGCCGCCGACCGCGAGATCATCCTGCTCGCCGAGAAAGGTGCCCAGGAAGGCACGCTCTCGCGCAGCGAATCGAGCATCATCACCAACGCGCTCTCGCTCGACGACGTTCGCATCGGCGAGATCATGACCCCGCGCGTCGTCGTCACCTCCCTGCCCCGCAACGCGACGGTCGGCGAGGTATTCCGCGACTACCCGAACATCCCCTTCGCCCGCCTGCCCGTTTACGGCAAGAACATGGATGACATCGTCGGCCTTGTGCGGCGCCGCGACCTCCTCAACGCCAAGGCCAACGACCGCGACCTCGAGACGGTCGAGAAGTTGATGCAGGAAATCCAATTCGTCCCCGAGACCGTAACCGTCGAGCAGGCGCTCCAGCAGTTTCTCAAGACCCACCAGCAGATCGCCGTCGTGGTGGACGAATTTGGCGCCACGACCGGCGTCGTGTCGATGGAGGACATCATGGAGCACATTCTCGGAAGAGAGATTTTCGAGAAGGATGATGTCGCCGTCGACATGCGCGAACTCGCCCGAACAAAGACGCTTTCGCAGCGCCAGCAACGCAGCCGCCGCGCCGGTGAAGGCAATCCTCCCGCTCCCCCGCTCACACCGAGGCGCTGAACCGCACCCACCACCCACTTATTTTGTCCTCCCACGTGATACTTGCCGCCGGCACACCTCCCTCGCACTGGGTCCACGACCTCAGCCCATTCCTGATCCAATTAGGAGACAACTTCGGCATCCGCTACTACGGCCTCGCTTATCTCGCCGGGTTCATCGCCGGTGGTCTGCTTTTGCGCCGCTACTCCCAGACGGGGCGAACGGCGCTCAAGGTGAACGAATGCATCGACCTTGTCTTCGCCTGCGTGATCGGCGTGCTGCTCGGCGGACGGCTCGGGTATTTTCTGCTCTACCAGACCGATCTGGTGCTCCGCGAACCGCTCGCACTTCTCCGCGTCTGGGAAGGCGGCATGTCGAGCCACGGCGGTTTCGTCGGCGTGACACTGGCGCTCGCGTGGTTCGCGCGCGCGCGCAAGGTCTCGCTGCTGCATCTCGGCGATCTCATCGCCTCCGTCGCGCCGATCGGACTCTTCTTCGGGCGGGTGGCGAACTTCATCAACGGCGAACTCTGGGGTCGCGTGACGAACGTGCCGTGGGCGGTGATCTTCCCGCAAAGTGCCCAAGCCGGCACGCCGGCGATTCTGATCGAACCGCGGCATCCATCGCAGCTCTACGCTGCCGGTCTCGAAGGGCTCTGCTTATTGGCGTTCGCCCAGTGGCGCTTCTGGCGCACGGGAGCTGTCGCCCGCAGTCCGGGACGGCTGGTCGGGGAGTTCCTCATCGCCTACGCCGTCCTGCGCATGATCGGCGAAATCTTTCGCGAGCCCGATGCATCCCTCCTCCTCGGCCTGAGCCGTGGGACGTTCTACTCGATTTTCATGATCATCGGCGGCGCTGTGCTGATCGCGCTCGCACGTCGCAGCAGCACGAGCGATGGGGCAAATAAATAGGGCCGGCTTTCGCCGGCCCCGGGAAGATCGAGCGGATCACGTTGCGTCCGCTCAGAGCGTGAAGCCCGAAGGGATGACCGCGCCCTTGCAGACGCAGAGCACGCCGTCGCGGATGACGATGCCGTGCTCGTAATCGCCATCTGGCTTGCCCGCGGGCGAGAGCGTGACGTGGTCACCGATGCGGGCGTTCTTGTCGATGATGGCGTGCTTGATGTTACAATTCCGTCCGATGCCGAAACTCGGACGGCCGGCCTCACGATCGGCTTTCTGCTCGGCATCGTTCTGGTGGTAGTCGGCGCCCATCATCACGACGTCCTCGAGGTGCGAGTTTTCGCCGAGGATCGAGCGGATGCCGATGACGCAGCGACGCAGGGTCGAATCCGTGACGATGCAGCCGTCACCGATGACGACGTGATCGATGTTGCAACGGTTGATCTTGGAGGCGGGCAGGTAGCGCGCATGGGTGTAGATCGGCGCACTCCGGTCGAAGAAATTGAAGGGCGGCAGCGGTTGCGCGAGCGCGAGATTGGCGTCGAAGAACGCCTTCACGGTGCCGATGTCCTCCCAGTAACCCTCGAAGATGTGGCTGTAGAGCTTCGAGTTGGTGAGGAGGCTCGGTATGACTTCCTTGCCGAAATCCTTCATCGAGTTGTCGAGCGCGCGGGCGAGCACCTCGCGGCTGAACACGTAGATGCCCATCGAGGCGAGGCAGCGCGGCTCGGCGCTGGGCGTCTGCAGGCGGGATTCGATGGCCGGGCTGATGGCGAGCCCGCGGATGACAGCGGGATCCTTGGGTTTCTCGGCGAACTCGGCGATGCGCAGGTCGTCGCCGACGCGCATGAGGCCGAGGCCCTCGACCTTCGAGACGGGCACCGGGATCGCTGCGATGGTCACGTCGGCACCGGTGGCGACGTGTTGTTCGATGATCTTGGTGAAATCCATCCGGTAGAGCTGGTCGCCGGAGAGGATGAGCACGAGGTCGTGCTTGTGGCCGTTGAAGTGGACGAGATTGCGGCGCACGGCGTCTGCCGTGCCTTCATACCAGGCGTTGCTCTTCTCGGTCTGTTCGGCGGAGAGGATGTCGACAAATCCGCCGCTGAAGACGTCGAAATGAAAACTCTTCTGGATGTGGCGGTGCAGCGACGCAGTCAGGAACTGCGTGAGGAGAAACACGCGGTTGTAACCGGAGTTGATGCAGTTGCTGATCGGGATGTCGACGAGGCGGTATTTGCCCGCGAGCGGCACGGCTGGTTTGCAGCGTTCCTTGGTCAGCGGAAAAAGACGCGTGCCACGTCCGCCGCCCATGATGATCGACAAAACTCGTTTCGAGTCAGGCATAAGGGGTGTCCTAATTTCTTGCTTATGATTCGCCGCACACCTCAAATCGCCAGCTAAATTCACCCCATATGTGCGGCATAGTCGGCTACGTCGGAAAACTCAAAGCAGCCCCCCTCATCATGGAGGGGTTGAAACGGCTCGAATACCGTGGCTACGACTCCGCCGGCGTCGTCATCTGGCAGAACAACGACTTTACCGTCGCGAAGAAGGTGGGCCGCGTCGTCAATCTGGAGCAGGAGGCGGCCAAACATCGCCTAAACGGCACCTATGGCATGGACCATACCCGCTGGGCCACACACGGCGGCGTCACCGATGAGAATGCCCACCCGCACGTGAGCAGTGACGGCAAGATCGCCCTCATCCATAACGGCGTCATCGAGAACTACGCCTCGATGAAGAAATTTCTCCTCGGCAAGGGTTACACCTTCAAGTCCGAGACCGACACCGAGGTCCTCTGCAACCTCATCGCTTACCATTACGCCAAGGAACCGGCCGAAGGCGACGAGAGCCGCTTCCTGTCCGCCGTGCGCAAGACCCTCCGGCACGCCGAAGGCACCTACGGGATCGTCGTGATGGCCGTCGACGTCCCCGGCGAACTCGTCACCGCACGCAAAGGCTCGCCGCTGATCCTCGGCATCGGCGACGGCGAGAGCCTCGTCGCGAGCGACGTCGCCGCCATCGTCAGCCGCACACAGAGCGTCGTCTATCTCAAGGACGGAGAGATCGCTCACCTCACACCGAAGAGCTTCTCCATCACCACGCTCAACTCCGGCGAAGTCTCGCCGGTGATCGACAAGGTCACCTGGTCCATCTCCGACGCGGAGCTCAACGGCTACGCGCACTTCATGGAGAAGGAGATCTTCGAGCAGCCCGCGGCGCTCGAGAA
>CAYYVB010000086.1:0-10189 GCA_964475035.1 uncultured Opitutaceae bacterium
GGTTCAGCTCCAGCCCCGTGAGGCCCTTGTTGCCGAGCTTCTTCAAGTCGAGCCCCGGCGCCTCGGCCGAGGCGGTGGCGCGCTGCGCCGCCGGGAGCGCCGTTGTGTCGCCTTCCTTCAAAGCCAAGTTCTGCCACGCCAGCCCGAGCGGATGGCCGACGACCGCGACGTTGCGGATCAGCCACGGCGACGCGAGGAGCAGGGCGGCGCCCGCAAGCAGCGCCAAGGCCGGCACGCGTGCCGGTCCGGCGCAACGCCACGCCAGGTGCGCCGCGAACACCGCGAGCGCGAGGCCGGCCGAGTATTCGGTCAAAAACAACAGCCCCCCCACCCCGCCGAGCGCCGCGACCCGCCACGCCAACGCGCGCGTGAACACCGGATGCTCCGGCAGCAGCTCCTCGATCGAGGTCACGAGATGCAGCGCCGCCAGCGCCAGCACCATCAGCAGCGGCGTGCCGCTGACCACGACGGTCTGTTGCCACACCGTCACCGAAAGCGCCGTCGCCAGCGCGGCAATGGCGGCCGCACGCTCGTCGAAAAGTCGCCGCGCCAGCCGCCAGACCAACCAGATCGCGACCCACAGAAAGACGAGATTCACGCCGAGCACGACATAGTCCGGCGCCCAGCCGCCGGGCGGCGCGGGCACGTGTTCCCACAACGACGCGGGCAGCGCCGCGAACACCGCCGCAAGCGTCAGCGCGTAGAGCGGCGCGTGGTGCAGCTCGGGGTAGGCGCGCTTTTCGTCGAAATTCTGCCCGCGCGCCTTGAGCACGGCGTAGGTCTGTGGATGATTGACCAGCGTGGTGAACCCTTCGCCGCGCGCAATCTGCCGCGCGAGGTCAGCTTGCTGCAGGGTCCATTCGTTCGGCAACCCGTGGAACTGCTTCCACGAATACACGAGCGTGAGCAGCACGGCGCCGAGGACGACGGCGGAGCGGCGGAGCCAGCGCGCACCCGCGCCTTGCTCGAGCCAATGGATGATTTCCTGGGTGGACTTCATGGCGCGGCGCTCAGCGGTCGACCACGTCCAACTCGGGCCATTGGGCGATCTTACGGTGGAGCGTGCGGCGGCTGATGCCGAGCAACTCGGCGGCCTCGGTGCGGTTGCCGCGCGCCTTGATGAGGGCCTCGCGCAGGAGGCGTTTCTCGTTCTCCTCGACGGAGAGCGGGTTGGTCGGCGGCGGCGAATGCAGCGCCGGCGGCTTGTCGGCCTCGCCGCGGAACTTCGGCTCGAGCTCGAACTCGCTCAGGCTGCCGCCGCGCCGCAGCACAACGACGTTCTCCGCGAAATTGCGCAGCTCGCGGATGTTGCCCGGCCAGGCGTAACGCTGGAGATGCCGCATCGCGCCGGGCTCGACCGTGACGGGCTCATAGGCGTTCTCCTTGGAGAACTGCCGGATGAAATGGTCGAGGAGCACCGGGATGTCTTCCGGCCGCTCGCGCAGCGCCGGCGTGGTGATGCGCACGACGTTGAGGCGGAAGAACAGGTCCTCGCGGAACTTCCCCTCGCGCACCATCTGCTCAAGGTTGCGGTTCGTCGCGGCGACGAGGCGGACGTCGACCGTCATCGTCTTGGTGCTGCCGATGCGCTCGAAGGACTTCGTCTCCAGGAAGCGCAGCAGCTTCACTTGGATCTCGGGGCCGATTTCGCCGATCTCGTCGAGGAAGACCGTGCCGCCATCGGCCGCCTCGAAGCGGCCGACGCGGCGCTCGGTCGCGCCGGTGAACGCGCCGCGCTCGTGGCCGAAGAGTTCGCTCTCGAGCAAGGCCGCAGGCAAAGCCGCGCAATGCACGGCCACGAACGGCGCCCGCGCCCGCGGACTGGCTTGGTGGATCGCCTGCGCGATCAGCTCCTTGCCCGTGCCGGTCTCGCCCTCGATCAGGATCGTGGCCTTGGACGGCGCGACGAGTTTCACGCGTTCGATCACGTCCTTCAGCTTCTGCGAATGGCCGACGATGCCCTCGGTGTTGAACTTCTCGTCGAGGCGCTCGTGGAGTTGCTTCACCTCGACCTCGAGCGTGCGCGTCTTGAGCGCGCGTTGGATGAGAATCTCGAGGCGCTCGATGTTGACCGGTTTGGTCAGAAAATCGACCGCCCCGCGCTTCATCGCCTCCACCGCCGAATCGATGCTGCCGTAGGCGGTCATCATGATGACGGCCGGGCGGTTGGCGAGGGTCAGGGCCTTGTCGATGACCTTGAGGCCGCTTTTGCCGGGCATGCGGAGGTCGGTCACAATCACGTCGAACTCCTGCGCGTCCATGAGGTTGAAGCCCTCGTCCGCACTGGCCGCTACGGACACATCATAGTTCTCCTGCAAAGCCTGCTGGAGTCCTTCCCGGGTGTGCTTCTCGTCGTCGACGATCAAAACGCTCGGCACCATGTCGTGATGAAGCCCCCGCAGCCGGACCCGGTCAACGGGAAATGAGACGGTCTGACACACATGGATCGGTGATCCTTGGCGTTAGAAGCACACAATGAACCAACCGTTTTACGCCACCAGATGCGGTGAATTTCCCCATTGCGCCGCAGCAAAAATGACACCGATTCTCCTTCCAATTCGACCACTCAGCATGGTCGTCGCATGTCCATGACTCATCCCATGAAAGTCTCCCGTCTGCAAAAAACCTCCCGTGCCAGCTTTGCCATCTTGCTGCTGGCTTTGGCCGGCTGCGCTAATTTCCCGTCGAACCGGCCCAGTGCCGTCGAGTTGCCCCCGGCCAAGAAACCGGTTCAGCCGGCGTCGAGCGTATCACCTTGAGCCGGTCTCCACTCCCTGCGTGGGTGATGCGATTCGCGGGCGGAGCGGCACCGCATGAGCGCCGGTTTGATAAATGACGGAGGAGCGTCGCGTTGCGGCGATGCGGCCGGAGCAAAGAAATTCGACATCGAGTGAACGCGACGTCGGTGGTTTCGATCCGTTCGTGGACCTATTCTACGTCGTCACGACGGCGTGTTCTTCGAGGAAATGATGGATCCCGCGCGCGGCGCGGCGGCCGTCGCGCACGGCGTGCACCACGAGGCTCGGGCCGCGCACGGAGTCGCCCCCGGAGAACACTCCCGGCAGGCTCGTCATCTGGTTGGCGTCGACCTTGATGCCGTCCCAGTCGTCGAACTCGAGCCGGTTGAAATCGCTGCCCTCGGGGAACGGCACCTGGTCGAAACCGTAGGCGACAATGACCACGTCGGCCGGCGTCGAGGTCTCCGAACCGGGCACGGCGCGCGGCTTGCGGCGTCCGGAAGCGTCGGGCGCGCCCAGTTCCATGCGCACGCACTTCACGGCGGCGACGCGGCCCTCGGCATCGCCGACGACCTCGGTCGGATTGGTGAGGAACGCAAACGTCGCGCCCTCCTCGATGGCGTTGGCGTATTCCTTGCGGCTGCCGGGCATGTTCGCGAGGTCGCGGCGATAGATGCAGGTGACCTCGCTCGCGCCGCTGCGCAACGCGGTGCGGAGGCAATCCATCGCGGTGTCGCCGCCACCAAGCACCACCACGCGCTTGCCGCGCACGTCGATCGGCTCCTCGTCCACGAGCGGCGAATCGACGTTTTTCTGGATCAGGAAGGGCAGCGCGTCGTGGATGCCCCGCAAGCCCGCGCCGGGGATGTCGAGCGGCTTCGGCTTCTGCGCGCCGACGGCGAGGAAGACCGCCTGGTATTTCTCGCGCAGGCCCTCGAGCGAAACGTCCCAGCCCACGCGCACGCCGAGCTTGAACTCCACGCCCCGCCGCACGAGCAGGTCGACGCGGCGCTCGACGATGTGCTTCTCCAGCTTGAAGGCCGGGATGCCGTTCACGAGCAGGCCGCCGGGGATGAGCTGCGATTCGAAGACCGTGACGCCGTAGCCGAGCTTCGCCAGTTCGTCGGCGCAGGCGAGGCCGCCGGGCCCGGAACCGACGACGGCGACCTTGCGGCCGTTGGGCGGCGACTGCACGAGCTCGGTCGGCGCGTGGCGGAAACCGTATTCGTTGATGAAGCGTTCCACGGCGCCGATGGTGACCGGATCGGTCTTGGCGTTGAGGATGCACGAGCCCTCGCACAATTTTTCCTGCGGGCAGACGCGCGAACAGATCTCCGGCATGTTGCTCGTCGCGCGCGAGAGCGCCGCGGCCTCGAGGAACTGGCCTTGCGCGGCCAGCGCGAGCCATTCGGGGATGCGGTTCTGCAACGGGCAGGCCTGCACGCAACCCGGAGTCGGGCACTGGATGCAACGCGCCGCCTGCATCCGCACCGTCGCCTCGTCGAACTCACGGTAGATCTCGTGATAATCCGCCACGCGCTCCTCCGCGCCGCGTTTCGGCGGCGTGGCGCGCCCAATGGCGGACCAGGCGTATTTTTGATGCTGGGGCTGGAGGGGTGGGCACATGCGTGGAATTCCGGCTGTGCCATGATGCCCGGAACACCGCCGCCGGGCCTCGTGCCGATTGCCCAACCCTGCGCAAGATTTGCGAAGGGCACGCTGGAAGCGGTGCGGAGATCGACCCGAGAGGCCAAGCAGGCTCACGTCGGCTGCGGCGGGGGAACCGCTGTCTGAGTGCCGACTGGAACGCGAAGTCTACTTCAGCGCTGTCTTCGGGATACGTTTCACCGTGACGAACTTCGCGCGGAAGAGTTCCTCCATCAATTGGCGCGTCTCCGGCGGGATGCGGTTCACCAACTCGTCGAGGGGCGGGAGGGCGACCTTGCTGTCGGCGTCATCCTCGGCGGCGTCGCTTTTCGCACTGCGCGGGGCGGCGGGGGAGACGAAACCTTGCGCACGTTGCTCGGCAAGGAAGGCGCTTTCCTCGCCGTCGCTCGGTCCGACCGGGGCGCCGTCGTCGATGGGCGCGCCGGGATTGTCGGTCACGAGCGCGCTGGCGGGGGCGTCTTCCTCCGTCGCAATCGACGAGGTTTCTGGGCGGACGGGCGCGGCGGCGGGCGCAGGCACGTAAGTGCTGCCGCTGGGCTCAGGCCTCAGTCGTTTTTTTTTGAGCCGTCTTCGGGGAGGCTCTCGGCGAGCGTGGCGATTTCCTTGATCAGGCTGTCGATCGCGCGGGCGCGGCTGGCTTCGACGGCCTTGAGGAGGGCGACCTCGAAATTGATCTTCTCGGAGAGGCCGTGCTTCACGCTGCCTTCGCCTTCGCGCAACCCGTCCAGCAGGCGCGTGAGCTGTTCCGTGCTCATTGGCGTGCCGAGCTTATCACTCGTGCCGCCCTTCGCGACGGCGTCGAGCAGCGCGCCGCGGACATGGGCCTGCAGGTCGACGAGGAGGCGGTAGAGGTCGCGGCCGTTTTCGTCGCAGTCGTCGACGATCCCGATGATTCCCTTGTGGTCGCCGGCGGCGAGGGCGGTGGCGAGTTCGGCGATCTTGGCGGCGGAGACGAGGCCGTAGACGTCGAGCACGTCGGCCTCGCCAATTTCGGCGCCGCAGAAGGAAATCATCTGGTCGAAGATGGACTGCGCGTCGCGCATGCCGCCGTCGGCCATGCGGGCGATGCTGTTGAGTGCCTCGTCGCTGACCTTGATCTTCTCGGCGCCGGCGATCTTTTTCAGGCGCTGGACGATCAGCTCGGTCGGGATCGGCTTCAGGTCGAAGCGCTGGCAGCGCGAGATGACCGTCGCGGGCATTTTTTGTGGATCGGTCGTGGCGAAGATGAACTTCACGTGCTCGGGCGGCTCCTCGAGCGTCTTGAGGAGCGCGTTGAACGAGCCGGCGGAAAGCATGTGGACCTCGTCGATGATGTAGACCTTGTAGCGGCCCTCGGCAGGGGCGTAGGCGACGGTGTCGATGATGAACTCGCGGATCTTGTCGACCTGCGTGTTGGACGCGGCGTCGAACTCGATGACGTCGAGGCAGCGGCCCTCGGCGATGGATTTCGCGATCGGGTCCTCGGGATCGAAGTCGGCCTTGGGGCCGCCGGTGCAATTGAGCGCCTTGGCGAAGATGCGCGCGGTGGAGGTCTTGCCGGTGCCGCGCGGGCCGACGAAGAGGTAGGCGTGCGCGATGCGGTTGCGGCCGATGGCGTTCTTCAGCGTCCGGACCACGTGGTCCTGCCCCACGACATCGTCGAAGGTCTGGGGGCGCCACTTGCGGGCGATGACTTGGTAGGAGCCGGACATCGGAAAGCGGAATGAAGAGTGCGGATTGCGGAATGTTCAAGCCCCGTCCTGCCCAGGCGCGCGAGCGCAGATTTCAATCCGCATTCCGCAATCGCCAATCCGAAATAAAAAAGTGGCCAGGCACTCCACGGCACTGGGAGAACGTCGTTGCCGTTGCTACCTTCCGGTCCTGGCGGAGTTCACGCGCCTGCCCATGCATGGCACCTGGCCAAGGCGGACCGTAGGTCGGACCCGGGGGTCCGCAACTCCGAAATCTTTTTTCGCGGGCGCGCGGAAAACGCTCAGGGGCGGCCGCCGTGGGGCGGGCCCTCGGCACCGGGGCCGCGGCGTTCGCGTTCCTGGCGGCGACGCTCCATCTGGCGACGGGCGCGTTCGCGAAGCTCCTCGTTGAGCTCCTTGAATTTGACTTTCTGCTCGGGCGTGAGGACGGCGGCGATCTCCTGCTCGAGACGTTCGAGGACGCGACGCGTCTCGCGGAAGGCGTCCTGGCGCAGCTCAGCGAGTTCGGTCATGTTGCGGTGAACGACCGGCCGCAGCTGCTCCATCTGCCCCGGCGAAAGATCGAGGTGGCGGGCGAGCATCCGCAGGCGTTCCGGGCCCCATTGCTCGGGATTCGTGCGGCGCTGGATAAATTGCTGGCCGAAATGCAACGTGAGCGCGCCACCCACGACCATGCCGCCAAGGAAGATTCCTCCCAGCAGCAGCACGAGTTTCCAGGTTTTCGGTCCGTTCATGACTGCGCGAGGACTTCAGTGACGATGTCGGAGGTGAGCAGATCCGTCTCCTGCTCGCTGGTCAGCGTCGTGTAACCGTAACCGACCGCGGCGAGGCCGAGCACGCTCGTGACGACGAGGCCGCGCAGGGCGAGGCGTTCGAGCAGGCTCTGCGCGGAGGGCAACGGCAGGGCGAAGGCGCGGGCGGCGACACGCGTGGCGAAGCCGTAGGGCGCGCTGGCTTCGCGCGAATCGGCCGGTGCGCGGCGGGCGGCGGCGGCGAGGCGGTCCCAAGGTTGCGGCGTTTGCGGGTTCATGACTTCTCCTGGGTTTTGAGTTCGTGGAAGAGTTTTTGCAATTTCCGACGCGCGCGGAAGGCGCGGACCTTGATCATCGATTGGCCCCAGCCGGTGAGCGCGGCGATCTCGGCGACGGATTTTTGCTCGAGGTCGAGCAATTGGATGACGGTGCGGTCCTCGGCGCCGAGCTGGTCGAGGAGCCGGTGGACGAGTTCGCGCGCAGCGAGGCTGTCGCTCGGCGCGTCGGCGGTGGTGTCTCGCAGGACGTGGTCGAGCGTCTCGGCCTCGTTGTCGGACAGGTCGGCCCAGCGGAACTCCGGGCGGCGTTTCTGCGCGCGCAGGTGGTCGATGCAGGTCGTCACCGCGATGCGCGAGACCCAGTGCGGAAACGGCACGTGGCCCTGATACTGGGCGAGGCGGGTGAACATTTTCAGGAAAATCTCCTGGGCGAGGTCCTCTTCGGCCACGCGGCGCGGGAGATGGGAGCGGACGATGCGGATGACGAGCGGGTAAAGGTGTTCGACGAGCTCGCGCGCCGCCGCCTGGTCGCGCAAGCGGACGCGTTCGAGGCACGGGGCGAGGTCGAACGTTTCGTCAGCCATAAGCGGCAGGGGCGCGGAGAGAGCACAGGCATGGAGACGCCGCGCCGGCCCCGAAAGTTACCTTTTTTCGCCCGGTCACGACGCGCCCTCAGGCCCGGTCGACCTTGCGGAACATCCAGATGCCCAAGGCTTGGAACGCGAGGTTGGGCACCCACATGAGCAGGTCGGGGCGGAACTCGGGCTTGTTGTCGAACCACCCGACTACGATGGTCGAGAAGTAGTAACCCATCGCCAGCGCGAGCGCGATGCCGAGGTTGGCGGAGGTCTCCTTCCGCGAGACCTTGATGCCGAGCGGGATCGCCAGCAGCGCGAAAGACAGGACGGAGAACGCCATCGAGGCCTTCTCCTGGAGCACGATCTGCACCTTCATGCGCAGGCGCTCGCGCTCGGCGGCGCTGACGGCGGGATCGGGCTGGCCGAGACGCCGCCACTCGGCGAGCAGCTGCTCCCAGGTCTGCCATTTCAACTTCGTGCGCGGCGTGCGCGCGCCGGTGACGCGGTCGAGCGGCAGGTCGAAGGTCGCGCGTTCCCACGCCGCGGCGCTGCGCACGACGGCGAAGTTCTCCGGGTCCTTCTCGTCGCGCTGCTCGGCGTGTGCGCCGAAGAGGGTGAGGACGAGCTTGTTGTTCTCCTCGTCGTATTGGAGCCGGCCGGCGTCGGCGCGGGCGAAGCGTTTCACGCGGCCCTGCGGATCGATCTCCCAGAGCCAGAAGTCGCGCAGCTCGTCGTCGTTCTTCTTCTCGCCGACGTAGAGCACGATGCCGGGGAAATCGCGGATGAAGGTCTTCGGGACGATGAAGCTGAGCGGGTTCTGCCGCACCGCCTGCGCGAGCTCCTTCTGGTAGGCGGTGCGCGCCGCGGGCATGAATTGGAAATTCACCGCCAGGCTCAGCGCCGTGCCGAGCAGAGCGAGGAAGAAGATCGGCGCCGAGATGCCCGCCACGCTCACGCCCGACGCGCGGATCGCCGTGAGCTCCCGGTCCGACGACATCCGCCCGAGCACGAGCAGCACGCCGGTGAGCATGCCCATCGGCAGTGCATACGACACCACGAACGGCACGAGCAGGCCGATGAGCCGGAAAAATGTCCCGATCTCCAATTGCCCCGCCAGCACGTAGCCGAGCAGGTCGCGCAGCGCGTTGCCGATCATCAGCACGAAGGCGAACAACCCCACCGACGCGAGGCACGTCAGCGCGACGTTCGCAAAGATGTGCCGGTGGAGAAGTTTCATGCGCGGGGGCAAGTTGCGCGCGCGCGAATCGCCGGGCAATCCCGGTTTTCCGGTCCGGCCCCGCCCCACCCTTCGCTTGCTTCCCGCGGCGAACCGCCTCCACTCTCGCGCCACGACCATGAAATTCGCGCCGGCCAAGCCCGCCATCCACGGCGAGACGCTCGACACGCTCACCGCCCGCCTCACCGCGGCCGGCCAGCCGGCCTTCCGCGCGCGCCAGATCCTCGACTGGCTCTACAAGAAACGCGCCGCCGCGTGGGACGAGATGACCAACCTCCCGCGCGATCTCCGCGCTTGGCTTGACGAGAATTTCGACCTCGCACCGACGAGCTTCGTCCTCGACCGCCGCTCGGGCGACGAGACCGACAAGCTCCTCCTCGAACTCCGCGACCGCTCGCTCATCGAGACCGTCATCATCCGCGCGCCCATGACCGGCGTCGGCGTCGACAAATCGCGCAAGACCATCTGCATCTCCACGCAGGTCGGTTGCGCGATGGGCTGCAAGTTCTGCGCCTCCGGCCTCGAGGGCCTGAAGCGCAACCTCAGCGCCGGCGAGATCGTCCACCAGCTCATCCAAGTCTGCCGCCAGGAGGACGCCCACACGCCGCGCGCCCGCGCCGAGCTGGCGTCGTTCGACAACATCGTCGTCATGGGCATGGGCGAGCCGCTGCACAACTACGACGCCATCCTTCGCGCGCTCACGATCGTGAACGCCGAGTGGGGCCTCGGCTTCGGCGCGCGTCGCATCACGCTCTCCACCTCCGGCCTCGTGCCGAAGATTCTCCAGCTCGCCGACGAGCCGCTCGGCCTCCGTCTCGCCATCTCGCTCCACGGCGCCACCGACGCCGTGCGCGAGCAGATCATGCCGGTGAACAAGAAATACCCGCTCGCCGAGCTGCTCCCCGCCGTGAAGGCGTTCAGCGAGAAACAGGGCCGCATGGTCACGCTCGAGTTCATCCTCATCGAGGAGGTCAACGACGCGCTCGAGCAGGCCGAGAAGCTGCGCGACATCGCCTACGACCTGCACGCGCACGTGAACCTCATCCCCTACAACACCGTCGCCGGCCTGCCGTGGAAGCGACCGAGCATCACGCGGCAGGAAAAATTCGCCGACGTGCTCCGCCGCGGCGGCGTGTCCGTCACGCTCCGCCGCGAGAAGGGCCACGACATCGCCGCCGCCTGCGGCCAGCTCCGCCTCCAGACCGAAAAAGAACGCGACGCCGGCATCGCCGCCCCAGTGGCGTGAG
>CAYYVB010000087.1:0-7552 GCA_964475035.1 uncultured Opitutaceae bacterium
TTGAGTTTGCCGAGGATCTCGAGGTCCTTGTCCTTGGAGAAATCCATCGCCTCGGCCGGGCCGGCGTCGCGCGAGGAATCTCCGTCGTCGGCGGTGGAGCCCTGGCGGTCGAGGCTGACGCCCTCCATCGGCAGTTCCTCGAGCGTGGGGTTGGCCTGGAGTTCCTCCTGGATGGCGGCGCGCAGGTCGAGCGCGGCGACCTGCAGGATCTTCAGGGACTGCCGCATCTGCGGCGCGAGCACAAGCTGCTGCGTCTGCCGCTGGTGAAAGCTCTGGCTGAAACCCGGACCACTCATGGCTGCACGGCGCTAGGGTCGGCGCTCGATGATCGGGGGAGGGGCGGGCGGGTGCGAAAGCTGCGGGGCGACGTGCGTGGCGGTGGGGCTGTAAAGTTCGCGTAGGTAGACGGCCAGCTTCTCGTTGGTCGGGCCGTAGCGGTCGCTGTAGAGGTAGAGCTCGAGATCGACCATCATCTCGGCGGCCGATTGGTAGCGGTTGGCTCGGTCGCGCTGGAGCGCGCGCTGAATGATGCGTTCGAGGCGCTCGTCGATGTCGGGCCGCAACGTCCCGAAGCGCGGGATGCCCATCTGGAGGATGTTCTTGCGCGAATCGAGGCGGTTGGGGGCGCGGAAGACGTTTTTGCCGAGCAGTAATTCGGTGAGGACGATGCCGAGCGAGAAGACGTCGGAGCGGGCGTCGGTGACGGCATAGCTGGCGCCTTCGGGCGAGAGATACTCGTCCTTCCCCGGGATCACCTTGCCTTCCTCATTATACATGAGGTCGAGGGCCTTCGCGATGCCGAAGTCCGTGAGCTTCACGTCGCCTTCGTGCGCGAGCATGACGTTCTTGGGGTTCACGTCGCGGTGGACGATGCCGAGCAGGCGGCCGTCGGCGCCGCGCTTGACGTGCGCGTAGGCGAGGCCGCGGCAGACGCGCGAGACGATGAAGGCCGCGAGGTCGACCGGCAGCGGTCGGCGCAGCTCGGCATGGCGCTCGAGGAACTGCTCGAGGTTCACGCCGTCGACGTATTCCATCGTCATGAAATACTGCCCGCCGATCTGGCCCAGGTGGTAAGTCTGGACGATGTTGGTGTGGATGAGGTCGGCCACGAGGCGGGCCTCGCCGATGAAGTTCTTCTGGAACTCGGCGATGGCGGAGTATTCCTCGCGAATGAGCTTCACGGCGACGACCTTGCGGAAGTTGCCGGCGCCGCGCTGGACGGCCTCATAGACGACGCCCATGCCGCCCTCGGAGATCTTGCGGGTCAGTTCGTAGTGGAGCTCGTTGAAGATGTGCTTCAGGGAAGACACGCAGCGAGAAAATGCCCGGTCGGACGGCGTGGCAAGAACTCTGCTGCGAAATTTGCATGGTTCCTGCTAGGACGTTGACAGACCATGGCCGATGACGTGGCGCTGTGGAGTCCGGCACGCCCGTTGACAAGGCGGTGTCACGACCTACGGTTCGCGGTATGATCACGCTCACTCCTCGCGCCGCGCAGCAAATCCGCTCGATGCACGCCGGCCTCGGCGATCCGCAGAAAAAGCTCCGCGTCTTCATCGAGGACGGCGGGTGCTCCGGCTTCCAATACGGCATGTCTTTCGACCTGCCGAAGGACGGCGACCAGGAGATCGTGAGCGAGGGCGTGCCGGTGCTGCTCGATGCCACGAGCGCGGTCTATCTCGGCGGCTCGACGGTCGATTTCGACGACGGGCTTCACGGCAAGGGCTTCGAGATCAAGAATCCGAACGCGCAGAGCACCTGCGGTTGCGGGAAGTCCTTCAACTGAGCCGCCCCTGACGCGCGTCCGAGGCCGCGGTTGACTGCCCACCGGTGGTTGCGCGCTGGCGCGGAACTAAATTCCGCGTGCATGTGTGTGCGGGTGCGAGTGGCGCGCAAGCGCGCCACCTAGATTTGCCTCCCGTCGTTCGCGCCACCTACAGCAGCGGCGCGATGAGTCGCCCGAGTTCCTCGCTCAAGGTCGGGAAGAGTCCCGGCTGCTTCTTTCGTGCGGGCAACGGTTTCGTGTGTGCGAATACCTCGCGCATCCAGTGCGCAATGAACGCAGCATCGGTCGGCGTGTAGGTGACGGCGGCGACCTCGAAATTCACGAAGAGCGAGCGCAGGTCCATGTTCGCCGATCCCCAGACGCCGGTGGCCTCGTCGATGAGGATGACCTTCGCGTGGTTCATGCCCGGGCCGTAGAGCAACACCTTCACGCCCGCCTGTTGCAGTTCGCGCAGCGCGTGTTTGCGCGCGAGATCGGTGATCGGGTGGTTCGAGCGCGCGGGGACGACGAGCCGCACATCGATGCCGGCGCGCGCCTGCACCATGAGCGAGCGCTGCAAGACTTCGTCCGGGATGAAATACGGCGTCACGATCCAGATGCTACGTTCGGCCTGTTGCACGAGGGAGAGGATGCCCTCGTAGAGCGGATCGCCCTGCACGTCGGGACCGCTCGCGACAATCTGCAATTCGCTTTTTCCCGCGATCGGCGGCGGTCCGACCGGAATCTCGGCGTGCAAGCGGTCGATCGGTTGGCCGCTGGCGAAGGCCCAGTCGGCGAGGAATATTTCGTCGAGCAGGCTCACGGCCGGTCCCTCGATCACGGCGCCGAAGTCGCGCCACCGGCGCTTCAGCGCGGTCGGTCCCATGTATTCGAGCGCGAGGTTGCGCCCGCCGAGGGCGGCGACGCGATGGTCGAAGACGGCGATCTTGCGGTGATTGCGGAGGTTGGCCGAGCCGCGCGTCTGGAGCGGGAGCATGGGCATGAACGCCACCACTTCGCCGCCCGCCTTGCGGATCGGGTCGCAAAACCGGCCCTTGCTCGGGAAGCACCCGAGCGCGTCGAGCAGCACGCGCACTTTCAAGCCCTCGCGCGCGCGCTGCGCGAGAAGTTTCACGAGGCGTTTGCCCACCGCGTCGCGGCCGAGGATGAACGTCATGAGGTGGATGGTGTGGCGCGCGTGGCGGATGTTTTGCTCGAGTTCGTGGAACGCGTCCTCGCCCGAAGGCATGAAGGTCACGCGGTTGCCGCCGACGGGCGGACACGCGCCGTTCAGCGTCAGCACGCGGGCGGCGAAGGTGTCGGCCGCGCGCGACGGCGGGGCGCCGGGCACGATGGGGCAGAGGCGCGCCTTGCGGGCGGCGAGGCGGCGGATCTTGCGGCCGCCGAAGATGAGGAACAGCGGCACGCTGACGTAGGGGATGAACACGAACGAGAGGAGCCACGCGAAGGTGTTGCCCGGCTGCTTGCGCTCGCTCATCAGGCGCGCGATGGCGAACACGGCGAGGAGGAATCCCACGACCGTGAGCAAGTGCGGCAGCACGCCCAAGATCCATGGGTGCTCCTTCGCGGTCTCGACTGCCTGGTCGATCGTCTGTTGCTCCAGCTCCATGCCGGCCCAACTAGGCCAGAGTCACGGGGATAGTGCAAGCGGCGCAGCCGACGGGTCCGCCAAAAAAGCGTCCCGCCTCGGCGGGAGGCGGGACGAAAGTGGTGGAGCAGATCGGGATCAAACCGACGACCTCGTCGTTGCGAACGACGCGCTCTATCAACTGAGCTACTGCCCCACGAGGGGAGCCGCACTGTTTGCAGGTCGTTTTCGACGGAGTAAAACAAAATTTTTCCCGATGTGCGCCGCCTTCCGTGCCTGCGTTCCAAGCTTATCGCGAAGTTGGCGCTGAATTTGCTGTTGCCCCACCGTCCGCGAGGACTGAAATCAACCCTCCGATTCGTCACTTTCATCCACTTTTATCATGAAGAAGACCACCACCAAGAAAACCGCCTCCGTGAAGCCCGCTGCCGCGACCAAGTCCGCCGCGGCCGCTCCCGCCGCCCCGGCCGCCAAGGCCCCGGCCAAGAAGGGCACCGCGACGCGCAAGAAGACCGCCGCGCCCGAGGCTCCCGCCACCTTTATCTCCGCCCGGGTCGACATCGGCTTCGGCAACTACCTCTACGTCCGCGGCGAAGGCCCGGGCCTGAGCTGGGACCACGGCGTCGCCATGGATTGCATCGCCGCCGATGGCTGGGCGCACACCATCAAGGGCGCGACCGCCCCTGTCGTGTTCAAGGTGCTGCTCAACGACGAGAAGTGGTGCTCCGGCAACGACTACACCGTCGAGCCCGGCCAGAGCGTCACGGTCACGCCGTCGTTCTGATCCGCACCGGGCGCGTGCCCGGTGCTTTTCAACTTCGCTGTGCCGGAGGCCGCCGCCTCCGGCCTTGAGCGCGTGCGCGCCTCGGGGCACCACGGAGCGATGCAATTCGACCCGCGCCCCATCGTCCTCGAAGGCCGCCACGTCCGTCTCGAACCGCTCGCGCCGCACCACGCGGACGCGTTGTTCGCGATCGGCCACGACCAGGAGATCTGGCGCTGGATGCTGACGCCGGCCTTCGCCGAGCCGGCGGACGCCGCGCGCTGGGTCGAGGCGACGTTGCGCGCGCAGGCCGCGGGCGACGAGGTCGCTTGGGCCACCGTGCGCCGCAGTGACGGCGCAATCGTCGGCTCGACGCGTTACCTCGATATCCGCCGCGCCCACCGCGCGCTCGAGATCGGTTACACCTGGCTCGCGCGCGATGCCCAGCGCACGGCGATCAACACCGAGGCCAAATACCTCCAGCTCTGCCACGCCTTCGACGGGCACGGCGCCGTGCGCGTCCAGTGGAAGACTGACGAGCGCAACGAGCCGTCGCGCCGCGCCATCGCGCGGCTCGGCGCGCAGTTCGAGGGCATCCTGCGCCGGTTCCAGACGCGACAGGACGGTTTCGTCCGCAACACCGCGATGTTCAGCCTCACCGCCGAGGAATGGCCCGCCGCCCGGGCCCGGCTCGAGGCGATGTTGGTTCGCTGATGGCGAAGCTGTATGCGGGAAAACCACTTGCGCCCGGCCTTCCGGGCGCGTCTAGTGCGCAACCTACCCAAACCCATCCCGACTATGAACGAACTACGTTCGCGCCTTCTGGCCGGTCTGGCCGCGTTGAGCCTCGTTGCCAGCGTTGCCGCCCAACCCGCTCCCCGTAGCTACACGAGCTACTTCTTCTTCGGCGATTCGTTGACCGACAACGGCAACACCTTCGCCGCCACCGGTTCGCCGCCCCCGCCTTACTTCAACGGCCGCGTCTCCAACGGCATCACTTATGCCGAGTATCTGCGCAGCGGCCTCGCCGTCGCCAGCACCGCGGCTCCCACGGTTCGCACCAACCTCAATTTTGCCTTCGCCGGCGCCACCGCCGCTCCCGGCAGTGCCGTGCCGAACCTCGGCCAGCAGCTCGGTCTCTATCAGCTCCGCGGCATCACCGCGGGTGCGAACGACCTCTTCGTCGTCCTCGCGGGCGCGAACGACATCCTCAACACGATCTCGAATCCCGCCACGCAGAACGCCCCGGCCGTCACCAACGCCGCGCTCACCGCCTCCGCCGCCGTCGGCAACGCCGTGCAATCCCTCGCCGGCCTCGGCGCCCGGAATATCCTCGTCCTGAACCTGCCCGACATCTCGCGCACCGCGCGCTTCGTCACTGGTTCCGGCGCTCCCGCCGCCTCGCTCGCGCAGACCGGCTCCGTCGCCTTCAACAACGACATCGCCGGCCGCGTCGCCGGCCTCACGCTCCCCGCCGGCACGAACATCACGGTCTTCGACCTCGGCGCCGTGTTCAGCAAGATCCTCGCGAACCCGGGCCGGTTCGGCTTCACCAACACCACCCAGGAATACCTCGGCATCCTCCTCGCCGGCGGCAATCCCGGCGACGTCAATGGCTACATCTTCTGGGACGGCATCCACCCGACCACGCGCATGCACGCTGTGCTCGCCAACGTCCTCAACGAGGTCCTGACGCCCGAATACGCCCTCGGCTACGGCGCCACCCTCGGATCCGTCTCGCTCCTCGCCGGCGACCTCACCATGGGCGCCATCGATTCGCGCCTCGACCTCACCCGCTACAGCGGCACCAACCGCACTGACGGCTGGGTGAACTATCAGTGGCAGGAAGGTGGCCGCGACGCCGCCGGCTACATGTCCGGCTTCGACTACACCGCGAACGTCGTCAGCGCCGGCGTTGATACCAAGTTGACCGACAGTCTCCGTGTCGGCGGCGCCGTTGCGAAGGAATCCGTTGACGTCGAGCACGACCTCGGCGCGGGCTCCTTCAAACTCTCGGGCTCGCTCCTCGCCGCCTACCTCCAGTGGCGTTCCGGCGACTACTTCGCCGAGGTCACTGTGAATTACGGCACGCAGGATTTCCGACGCATCGCCCGCACCACCTCGCTCGGCGGCTTCCAAGCGGCCGGCGAAACCGATGCCACGCGCTGGGGCGGCTCGATCAAGCTCGGCGGCGACTTCGCCTTCGACGCCATGCACTTCACGCCCTTCATCGGCTTCCGCTACTCGCGCAGCAAGATCGACGCGTTCGCCGAGACCGGGGTCGACGGCCTGAACTTCCGCTACAACGACAACGTCGCCAAGTCCATGGACGGCATGATCGGCGCCTCCGCCGACTGGCAGATCCTCAGCGGCGACAACCCGCTCGCGCTGAACCTCTCGGCCGTTTACCAGAAGGACCTCGCCAGCGACGTGCGCAACCTTACCGGCCGCCTCGCCACCACGGTCTCCGCCACCGGCTCGCTCAGCGTGCCGGACGGCCTCGACGAGAGCATCCGCCTCGGTGCCCGTCTCCACGGCGCCGTCAGCAAGCGCTGGGGCTGGGCCGTCGGCTACATCGCCGAGTTCCGCGACGACGGCGACACGGCGAGCCAGTTCTCCGTCAACCTGCACACCGGCTTCTGAGCCGCGCAGAAGACGCCAATATATTCCGGCCGCGCCTCAAAAGGGCGCGGCCTTTTTTCGCTCCTCACACCGGAACCACGATGCACACGCAGGTTGCGCGCTAGCGCGCAACCCGCCCGCCGCCTCCTCGTAGCAGCCGTCGTAAGACGGCTGTCCCTCCCGCTCTCGCCAGCCAACTTACGTCGGCTGCTACCAATTATCCTCCATCCGCACTCTCACACCGGCTTCCGCGCCACCCAGAACCGGCACTCATCGGAGAAATCGCGCACGCCCTTCGATTCGACCGCGATGCGCCGGCGCATCTCGTCCCACTCGTGCGCCCAGCCGGTCGCCGCGAGATCCTCGAGGATCTCCGCGCGGTCCGGCAGATGCATGAACACCCGGTAGTCGTCGTCGTCCACGAAGTAGCGGTCGCCGAACTCCAGCAGCGCCGGGTCCTGTTTGCCCTGCGCCCAGAGCTCCGCCTGCCGCTTCCAATGCCGCCGCTCGCCGGGTTCGTCGTCGCGATCATGCGTCGTGAAGAGCAAAGGCGCGCCCGGCCGTGCCAGCGCGAGCAACCCGCGCAGCGCCGCGCGCCGGTTCTCGCGCCCGGGAATCTGCATCAGCCCGTTGAACAAGAACAGCACCCCGGCAAACGCGCCGTCCGCGTGAGAGCCCGAGGAATTGTAACGTAATACGTTACTTGTTTCCGGGAGCTGCGTGGCGTCGGCGTGGCGAAAGCGGATGCGGCGGTGGAGTTTTTTCTCGCGGGCGAGGTGGCGGGCTTGGGCGA
>CAYYVB010000087.1:7652-9546 GCA_964475035.1 uncultured Opitutaceae bacterium
AAGCGGATGCGGCGGTGGAGTTTTTTCTCGCGGGCGAGGTGGCGGGCTTGGGCGAGGAGTTCATCGGCGAAATCGAAGGCGGTGAGGCGCATGTAGCCGCGCTCGGCGAGAGCGAGTGTCACGCGGCCGGTGCCGCAGCCGGCTTCGAGGAGCGGGGCGCGTTGGTCGGGAAAATGCTGCGCGATGAGCTTTTCCTCGGAGGCCCAGAGCCCGAGCCGGTCCGCGGCGCGCGTGTAATGCAGGACGGATTCGGGCGCGTTGAAATCCGCGCGCACGGTGGCGCCGGAGATTTTTTTTGCAGGATCGGAGGCGGGCATCGGGGCAAGGGTAGGGCAGTGACTCCGTCACCGCCGCGGCGCGGAGCGGAGTCCGCGCGCTACCTTTTTTTCCAAGCGGCGAGGAACATGCCGTTGGCGTTCAACTCGTGCGGCCACAGAAAAAGCTGCGAGCTGGGCGCAGAGGGTTGGGCGCTTGGCAGCACCGCGACTGGTTCGAAGTCGGGGTGCGCGGCGGTGAAGGCTTCGGCGATGGCGGTGGTCTCGGCGCGCGTGAGCGTGCAGACGGCATAGACGAGACGGCCGCCGGGTTTCAGCGCGGGGGCGACGTGGTCGAGCAGGCGCTGCTGCACGGCGGCGAGTTCGTGGACGTCGTCGGCAGTCGTGGTCCAGCGGGCGTGCGGGTTGCGTTGCCAGGTGCCGACGCCGCTGCACGGGGCGTCGACGAGGATGCCGTCGAATTTCGTCTTCGTCGGCCGGTGCGCGCCGCCGTCCCACGCGGCGGCGCGGTAGTTGAACATGCCCGCACGCGCGGCGCGTTTTTTCAGGTGGGCGAGGCGGCGCTCCGAGCGGTCGCTGGCCCAGATCATGCCTTTGTTCTGCATCAGGTCCGAGAGATGCAGCGTCTTGCCGCCTTCGCCGGCGCAGGCGTCCCACCACGTCTGACCCGGTTGCGGCGCGCAGGCGTGGCCGACGAGTTGCGAGGCGAGGTCTTGGATCTCAAAGCGACCGTCGCGGAATTCGTCGGTGAGGAAGAGGTCGCGGGTGCCGGTGTAACGGAAGGCGGAAGGCGGAAGGCGGAATGCGGAATGCTCGAAGGGAATGCAGTCGCCGAGGAGCGCGGGAAGGTGGGCGGCTTCGTTTTGCTTGGCGCGCAGCCACAGGACGGGCTCGCGTTGGAGTTGGCGCAGCCAGTCGGCGGGCACGTCCATCTCGTCCTTCACCCACTCGGGCACGGCGCGGGCGGCGAGGGCTTCGGTCTTGAATGACTCGGGGCTGCGGTCGGAGCGCGATTGCAGGTCCAGCGCGGCCTCGGCCTGCTTCTGCAGCGACTCCTTCGGTTCCAGCCAGCGCCACCAGCGGAAATACGCGAACACGGCGTGGCTCACGTCGCGCCGCAGGCCCGGCGAGGAGCCGTGCCGGGTGCGACCGAGCGTCTCGCGCAACGCGGCGTCGGCCGGCGTGCCGGTCTGCACGAGTTTCAGGACGCGCGCGGTTTCGTTGAGGACGGCGGAGGTAGCCATGGGATTGCCCCCGGAATACACGGAACAGACAGATTGCGGAGCGAAATTTACCGCGCGTCGAAGATCGCGAGCCGATTGCCGGTCTCTCGGAGCCCGACGGTTCAGCCGGAGCGTTTACCCCAGCGGCGGACTTCCTTGAGTTCCGGGGCGCGGGCTTCGATCAGGGCGCCGGCGACGGCGGGGTGTTGGCGCAATTCCTGGAAGGCCGGACCGGTGACGCGCCATTTGAGGGCGAACGAGGTCTCCGCGATCGGCGCGATGCGGCCCTCGAAGAGAAAGGCGATTTCGACCTTCGTGTCGCCGTTGGCGGCGTCGATCGCGCGGCGGAGTTTGGGCAGGAAGTCGGCCACGCCCGGGTGGTCGGGCTGAAGGAGC
>CAYYVB010000087.1:9556-10168 GCA_964475035.1 uncultured Opitutaceae bacterium
TTGTTCGGGAGGTAGGCGTCGAGCGGGTAGACCTCCTTGACGTTGAGGCGCGCGCCGTCGTTGCCGCGCATGACGGAGCCGAGCGCGACGACGGGGAGGTTTTCCGCGAGGGTCTTGCCGTGCGTCTCGTAGGCGTCGGCATACATGTTGACCGAGATGGTCGCCTTGCGGCTCGAGAGGTTGAAGAAGGCCCAGGGGCGGTTGTCGCGCTTCGAGAGACGCTTGGTGATGCCGCTCATCAGACCGGCGAGGCGGAACTCGACGCGGTCGCCCTCCAGCAGAACGGATTCCTCGGTGTGCGTGCACAACGCCTCAGCGAGGCCGGCATAGGCGTTGAGCGGGTGGCCAGAGACGTAGAAGCCGAGGAGCTCCTTTTCGAACTGGAGGCGCTCATGGGAGCTGAAGTCGCTGCTCGCGGCCGCTTCGGGCTCCATTTTCGATTTGGGATTTTCGGTCTTCGATTTCCCGGAACGGGCAGGTTTCTCGTCCGCCAGCATGTCGAGGAAGCTGTGCTGGCCGGCGGCCTTGTCGCGGGCGTGGGCGGCCGCGCCGGCGAGGGCGGCGTCGATGCCGTCGAAGAGCGGCTTGCGCGGCGCGCCGCTGTAGTCGAAG
>CAYYVB010000088.1:0-10137 GCA_964475035.1 uncultured Opitutaceae bacterium
GATCAGGCGCGTGATGGAGGTCGTCGTGCCGGCAAAGACGGCGAAATCGTTGTCAGCGACGATCGGGATGGTCGTCTGTGCACGCAGCGGCGCCAGCACGGCCGACAAGGTCGCCAAGCAGAGCGCAGACCGTTGGAGAAAGCGGGAAACCATGCCTCTCCATCGGCCAATAGCGGAGAAACTGAAAAGCGACTTCGCCGGAAGATACCCCGCCTGACCGTCCTCCCCCACTTCTCCCGTTGCCAAGCCCGGACAGTCGTCAAAATTGCCCCCATGATTTTCGCCAAGCACTGGGCCGCCACCCTCGACGACTACGCCATCGACCTCGCGTGGTCGCCGGACGGCACGACGCTCGCCGCCGCCGCGCAGAGCGGCGCCATCACGCTGCACGACGCCGCCACCGGCACGGTCCGAGGCACGCTGTCCGGACACGAAGACGGCACCAACGTCGTCGCGTGGTCGCCCGACGGCACCCTGCTCGCCAGCGGCGGGCAAGACGGCGCCGTGAAGATCTGGAACTCCACGACCGGCGCCCAAGTCGCTGCGACCGGCCTCGGCAGCGCGTGGGTCGAACATCTCGCTTGGAGCAGCACAGGCGGGACGCCTGCGCTGCTCTTCGCCGCCGCCGGCCGCAAACTCGCCGCCCTCCGCGCCGACGGCACCATCGCGCACACCTTCCCTGACGCCCCGAAAACCATCAGCGCCATGGCCGTGCAGGCACCGTCTGCCTTGCCCGGCATTCAGCCTTCAGCCTTCAGCGTTCAGCCCTCCTTCCTCGCCGTCGCCTGCTTCGGCCACGTCGCGGTGTGGAACGCGCAGGACTTCACCGCGCACAAGGAATTTTCCTACGGCAACGCGATCTACGCCCTCGTGTGGTCGCCCGACCGGCGATGGCTCGTGGCCGGTTGCCACGACAACGCCGTCCACCTCTGGGCGCCCGCGGAGGACCTCGAGTTGCACATGAGCGGCTACGAGACGCGGCTGAAGGAGCTGTCGTTCTCGTCCGATTCGAAGTGGCTCGCCACCGGCGGCGGGCGCGACGCGTGCGTGTGGGATTGCAGCGGCGCCGGTCCCGAGGGCCGCGAGCCGATGCTGCTCCCGCACACGCAACGCGTGGTCGCGGTGGCCTTCCAGCACGCGCATGGTCTGCTCGCCACTGGCACGGGCGACGGGGAATTCACGCTCTGGTCGCCGACGCGCAAGAATCCTCTCATCGCCGAGGTGAAGATGCCCGCCGCCGCCACCAAGTTCGCCTGGCGCGGTGACGATGCCCTGCTCGCCGTCGGCACGGCAAAGGGCCACGTCTTCGTCTTCAAGACCGCGTGAGATCGGACCGACTTCAGCCGACCCGACCTCAGCCGCGCCGACTGTGCCGCCCGCATAAGGCAAAAGCAGGACCGGTTTTGACGCGCTATCCGATTGCGGACCGCCCGCGCGCGCCAATCGTCCGCGCGTGCCCGCCACGCTGCCCTTCCGAAAAATCCTGCTCGCGCTGCTCGTCGTCGCGATCTGGGGCTCCAATTTCGTGGCGATCCAATTCTCGCTCGAGGATATCCCGCCGCTCCTACTCTGCGCCGTGCGCTTCGTCTTTGTGTCGCTCCCGCTCGTGTTCTTCGTCCCGCGGCCGGCGATCACGTGGCGGCAGTTGACCACGTATGGCGCGACGATGTTCGCCGGACAGTTCACGCTGATGTTCCTCGGCATGAAGCTCGGCATGCCCGCCGGGCTCGCCTCGCTCGTGCTGCAGTTCCAAGTCTTCGTCTCGCTCGCGCTTTCCGTCGTCCTGCTGGGCGAAACCGTGCGCCCCGTGCAGGTCGCTGGCGCGGTCGTGGCGGCGATCGGCTTCACGCTGGTCGGCCGGCAAACGGGCGACGAAGTGACGGTCGCGGGACTCGTCTGCATCCTGCTTGCCGCGGTGTCGTGGGGCTTCGCCAACGTCACCTCGCGCCGCCTCGGCAAGGTCAACCCGCTCGCGCTCGTCGTTTGGGGCGGCTTGGTCGTGCCGCTGCCGATGGGCGCCGCGTCGCTGGCGTTCGAGGGGCCGGAGGTCGTCTGGCACGCGCTCACCCATGCCGGCGTCGCGGCGTGGCTCGGCGTCGCCTACACCGTCTATCTCTCGACCCTCGTCGCCTACACGATCTGGAGCAGCCTCCTGTGGCACTACCCGGCGTCGACGGTGACGCCGTTCACGCTCCTTGTGCCGGTGTTCGGCATGCTCAGCTCGGCACTTTTCCTCGGCGAAGCGCTCCCGGCGTGGAAACTCCAGGCCGCGGCGTTCGTCCTCGGCGGCCTCGTGCTCTGTATCTTCGGCCCGCGCCTGAAACTCTCCCGCCCTGCCGCCGCGGGGAATTTGTAACGCATTACGTTACAAAAACCGCAGCGCGCTCGGCGCGGGTGAGTTCACGCCAGCGGCCGGGAGCGAGACCGAGGTCGTCCAGCGTGAACACGCCGATGCGCATACGCACGAGACGGAGCGTCGGGTGGCCGACAGCAGCGGTCATGCGGCGGACCTGGCGGTTTTTTCCCTCGGTCAATTCGAGCGCGAGCCAGCAATCCGGCACGTTCTTCCGCAAGCGGATCGGCGGGTCGCGCGGCGGCAGCGCAGGTGCGGGTTCGAACCGGCGCACGCGGCAGGGTTGCGTGCGGTGGCCTCCGATCGTCACGCCGCGGGCGAGTTCGGCGAGCGCGGCGTCGGTCGGCAGGCGCTCGACCTGGACCCAGTATTCGCGGCGGTGGCCGTGCGCGGGATCGAGCAGCCGCGAGTTGAGGCCGGGCTCGTCGCTGAGCAACAACAGGCCCTCGCTGTCGGCGTCGAGGCGGCCGAGCGCGTAGACGTCCTTGGGCAGCCCGAAGTCCGCCAGCGTCCGCCAGCGCGAACCAGGCTCGGGCGTGAATTGCGACAGGACGCCGTAGGGCTTGTGCAGGGCGAGGAGCATGGGGATTCGGCGGCGACGGGCGCGCCAGTCATTCGTCTGGCCAGCACAGCATCGGCGCGTCATTCCTCAAGCCCGATGTCCGCCCCGCCCGACACCGTTCCTGTGCGCCCAACCTTTGCCGCCGCCCTGCGGGTGTGGATGAAAATCGGGCTCCTGAGCTTCGGCGGACCGACCGGGCAGATCGCGCTGATGCATGCCGAGCTCGTCGAGAAGCGCCGCTGGGTGAGCGAGGCGCGTTTCCTCCACGCACTGAACTACTGCATGCTGCTGCCCGGGCCCGAGGCGCAGCAGCTTTCGATCTATGTCGGCTGGCTGCTGCACGGCGTGCGCGGCGGGCTCGCCGCCGGGGTGCTGTTCGTCCTGCCGGGGGCCTTGCTGCTCTGGCTGATTTCGTGGCTTTACGTCACGCAGGGCTCGGTGCCGGCGGTGGCGGCGATTTTCGCCGGACTGAAACCCGCCGTGCTGGGGATCGTGGCGTTCGCGGTTTATCGGATCGGCCGGAAGATCCTCCGCCGCCCCGTGCTGTGGGCCGTCGCCGCGGCGGCGTTCGGCGGCATCTTCTTTCTGGAGGTGCCGTTTCCGCTGATCGTGCTGGCGGCGATCGCGGTGGGCCTCGCGGGGGCGCATTGGGCGCCGCAGCAGTTCCACGTCGACGGGGGACACGGCGGCGCGGGCGCGAGCGTGATCGCGGACGACACCGGCGATGCGCTGGCGCGACCGAGCGCCGGGGCGACGCTGCGCACCGCGACGCTGTGGCTCGCGGTCTGGCTGGCGCCGGTGGCGGCGGCGTGGGCGGCCTTCGGCTCCGAGCACGTGCTGTTTCAACAGGGACTCTTCTTTTCCAAGGCGGCGCTCGTGACGTTCGGCGGCGCCTACGCCGTGCTGCCGTATGTCGCGCAACAGGCGGTCGAGACCCATCACTGGCTGACGGCGCCGCAAATGATCGACGGGCTCGGCCTGGCGGAAACGACGCCCGGGCCGCTGATTCTCGTGCTGCAACACGTCGGCTTTCTCGGCGCGTGGACCCAGCCGGCGCCGCTCGCGCCGCTGGCGATGGCGACGCTGGGGGCGGCCCTCACGACTTGGTGCACGTTCGTGCCGGGCTTCCTCTTCATTTTCGCCGGGGCGCCGTATGTCGAGCGCCTGCGCGAGAACCTCCTGCTCACGCGGGCGCTCAGCGCCGTGACGGCGGCCGTCGTCGGCATCGTGCTCAATCTCGCCGTCTGGTTTGCCTGGCATGTGCTGCGGCCCGCGGCGGGCTCGATCGACTGGTTCAGCGCCGTGCTGGCGGCGCTGGCGCTGTTCGCCTTGGTCCGGCTGAAGTGGGACGTGGTGCGCGTGGTGCTGGTTTGCGGAGCCGCCGGCCTCGGGTTCCGCCTGCTTTCCGCCTGATGTCCCCCGCTCCCACGCCTGCGCTGTTGATTGCCGTGACCGGCGCCCCGGGTCAGGGACGCACGGCGTTGCTGGCCGCGCTCGCCGCGGAGTATCGCGCCGCGGGCCGGCGCGTCGAGGGCGCGCTGGCCGTCGCGGAGGAACGCGACGCGCCCGAAGCCGGCCCGACGCGCTACCGGCTGCATCTGCTCGGCGAGGCCGGGGAACTGCCGTGGGCGGAACGCGAGGCCGACGCGGCGGCGGACACCGCGCCACCGCCCGGCGTCTTCAACGCCGCGGCGCACCGGCGGCTGCGCCTGTGGGCCGACGGGCTGCGGATGCAACCGCCGGCGGACCTGCTCGTGATCGACGAGTTCGGCCCCCAAGAGGCGCGCGGCGAGGGCCTGATGCCGCTGTGGCCGACGCTGGCCGCCGCGGCGCCGGGCATCGTGGTGATGAGTGTGCGCGCGGAAGTCGTCGCCGAAATCGAATCTCGCCTCGACCGGAAATTTGATGTCCGCATCGCCGCAAACGACCCGGACGCGAAGGCGAGGTTGCGCCAGGCGGGGGCGGATTTCGGCGAGTGGACTCGGCTCGGCCTCTGGGGCGGAGCGGCGGGCGGCATCGAGGTCGGAGTCGGCACGCTGTTGCACTCCGCGCGGGTGCCGTTCCGCGGGTTGAGCCTGAGCAGTATGCAGGCAGGGATGCTGACTTTTGCCTCGGCGGGTTTAAGCCAGCCGGCGCGCGTGGCGTGGGTAGCGCTCGTCGCTGCCGGACTGAAAGCGCTGTCGCCCGGCGGCAGCCGTGTCCGCCCGATGGTGGCGATCGCGCTGCAGGGGCTGCTCTTCGGCGCGAGTGTGCAGGCGCTCGGCTGGAATCTCGGCGGACTCGCCCTCGGCGCAGCGCTGATCGGCGCATGGGCGGCTCTGCAGGGCGCGGTGCTGCAATACGTGCTGCTCGGTGACGAGCTCGTGAACACTTACCAGAGTGTCGCCGCCTGGGTGCAGGAAAATTTCCACGTCACCGCGCCGGGCCTGCCGGCGTTGCTCGCGGCGTGGGCCGCGGTGCATATCGCGGGGGCGCTGACGACGACCTTGGCGGCGTGGCGGCTGCGTGCCCCGCCGCGCGCATTGCAGGCGATCATCGAACGCGAGATCGCGGCGCTGCACGTCGCTCCCGCGCGGCCCACCCGGCCGGTGTCGCGCGGTCGGCGGATCATGCGTGAGTTCGCGCGCTGGCAATTCTGGCTGCCGCTCGCCGTGGTGGCCTTTGTGCTCGTCGCGAGCGGGCGCGGGTGGGAACCGGTCGCGTGGGTGCTGGTGCGCTTTGTGGCCGTGGGGCTCGTCGTGCTGGCGCTGTTCTCACTCGTGCAACCCGCGTGGATCGCTGAACGCCTGCGCCGCCGCGGTTGGTGGGGGCCGGCGGCGGCGTTCGCCGGGCTCTGGCGCAAACAACTTTGACCATGCTCCGTCTCCTCCTGCTCTTCGTGATTTGCGTTCCGTTGCCGCTGCGCGCCTCGGCGCCGCGCGAAATCGCCAATCCCACCGGTGCCGGCGCGATGGGTCCGTCCTTCGCCACCGCGCCGGACGGCGGTGTGGTGCTGTCTTGGCTGGAGCCGCGCGACGCGGAGACGTGGGCGCTGTGTTTCAGCCGTTACGATGCCGAGGCGGCGACCTGGTCCGCCCCGCGCACGATCGCGACGGGGCGCGACTGGTTCGTCAACTGGGCGGATTTCCCGAGTGTCACGCCGTTGTCGGACACCGACCTGATGGCGGTGTGGTTCGAGAACAATCCCGCGCCGGCCGGCGGCGGGCATGATCACCACGGCACGGGCTACCATGCGCGCTACAGCCTCAGTGCCGACAGCGGCGCGACTTGGTCGACACCGCAGCGGATTACGGGCGAGAGCGCGGTCACGGAATTCACCACGGTGCTCGCGCTCGGGCAAAACTCGCACGCGCTGGTGGCGTGGCTCGACGGACGCGACCGCGCGACGAATGGCGCCGTGCAGAAACTCTACGCGCAGACCTTGCTCGCCGACGGCGCGGATGCGCTGGTCGATCCCTCGGTGTGCGATTGCTGCCAGCTTTCGCTCGTGCGCACGGGCGACAGCGCCTTGCTCGCCTATCGCGGCCGCACGAAGGACGAGATCCGCGACATCCGGCTCGCGCGCTGGCGCGACGGCAAGTGGGAAACGCCGCGCCCGCTGCACGACGACGGCTGGCAGATCAACGCGTGTCCGGTCAACGGCCCGCGTCTCGTGGCGGCGGGCGAGCGGATTGCCGCCGTGTGGTTCACCGCCGCGCAAAACGACGCGCGCGTGCAGGCGAAATTTTCGGCGGACGGCGGCGCGACCTTCGGCCCGGCGGTGCGGCTCGACCTCGGGCGACCGCAGGGGCGCGTCGATGCCGCTTGGCTGCCGGACGGCGCCGCGGTGTTCATCTGGCTCGAAAGCACCGGCGGCGCGCAGGCGCGCGCAGGCGGCGTGTATCTGCGGCGTGTCGCGGCGGACGGCACGCTGGGCGAGCCTCGTCTGCTCGTCGCCACTTCGACGGCGCGTGCGAGCGGCTTCCCGCGACTGGCGCGGCTGCCGGACGGGAAGCTGCTTCTCGCGTGCACGCTCGACGGCGAGGTGTCGCGGATCGCGACCTTGCTCGTGGAGGCGAATTAGTTAGGTTGGCTGCGTCATGAAATTCCGCCTGTTCATCCTCGTCTCCCTGCTCCTCGCTCCGTTGTCGACCCTTGCGGCGACGGACAAGAACTGCGGCTGCAAATGCTGCCAAGGCAAGGAGGTCTGTTGTTGCGCCGAGGAGAAGACGGCCGCCGCGACCGACCCGGAGCTCGCGCCGGGCTTTCACCGGCTGACGGGCGTCGTGACAAACGTCATGTCCGAGCGTTCGGCGCTGATGGTGAAGCACGATGAGATCCCTGGCTTCATGCGCGCGATGACAATGATGTTCCTGGTCGAGCCCGAGGTGCTCGAACAGGTGAAGAAGGGTGACGCGATCACGGCGCACATGGGTCGCAACGCCGACAACAAGTGGATTCTGCGCCACGTGCGCGTGGTGCCGCCGGCGAGCTGAACGGCGAGGCGGCAGGTCGCTTCCTCCCGGCGCTCAGTGCGACTCGCTGTAGCGTGCGATCGAGTGCCACTCGACGACTTCGTTGAGGAGGGCGTGTTCGGTCTCGCTCACGGCCTTGGCGACGGAGTTCCAACTGTGCGTGACGGCGACTTGCGTGCGGCAGTGGTGCAGGACGGCCTGCATCTCGCGGTAGCGGGCGACGCGGCGCTGGAGGTCGTTGATGGAGATGAACGAGATGCTGCCCGCCGCGAGCACGGGCAGGCAGATGGGCAGGAGCTTGAACACGAGCGCCTCGAACTCCACCGGCACGCCGGCAAAATGGAAGGTGTGGGACAGCGCGTAGGCCGCGGTGCTGCCGATCGCGAGCACGGTCGCGACCCAGAACGCCGCGCGCAACCGCCGCCACAGCGGCGCGGAGCGCGATTCCTGCCGCTGGTAATAATTCAACTGCCCGGCGATGCGCTTCTCGAGGTAGCGCGCCTTGAAGTGGGGCAGGTCGAAGCCGGGGCCGCGCAAGCCGCGTTGGTGCAGGACGCCGATGCTGCGCACGAGCGGACGCAGCTCGCCGAACGGGAGGCGGGATAGAAAGTCGAGCGAACGCGGCAGGACCCACGCGCTGATGGAGGAGCGGCAGACCTCGGCGACGAGGCGCTGTTGCAGCCAATGGCCGTGCGTGTGCTTCCATCCGAGCAGGATCGCCACGCCGGTCGCGCCGAGAAGGCAAAGCAGCTTGATCCAGGGCAGACCGCCCCAGTGCCAGTCATAGACCAGCGCGGCGACGGCGACGAGCGTGGCGGCGACGTGCAACAGCACTGTCGAGCCGACGAGGCGGCGGAACTGCGGCGCGCCCTGCGTGGCGGCGATGTCGGCCTTGCGCATGAATTCGATCAACACCGGCGGCGGTTCGCCGGCACGTGCCGGCGCCGGCGCGTCACCGGAAGGAGGCAAGGCGTTGATGGCGTCGATCCACGGATCATCCAAGCGCAAGCGGTCGAAATTCTCCTCGGTCACGGCGCCGGTCTTGGCATCGATGATGAGCAGCGGTCGATGCAACTCGCGGGCGTAGGTGATGATTTCCGCCGTGCCGCCCTTGCCGCGCGCGGCGGCGCCATCCCAGACGGCGATGAGCACGTCGGCGCGGTCGACCGTCTCCAAACCGGCGTCCAGATAGGCCTCGGTGCGGTCGTTGGTGCCGGTGACCGTGAACTGCTCCTGGGCTTGTGTCAGCAGGCGCTCAGCCGTCAGCCAGCCGGCCGGCGTGAAGTCACGTTGGAAATCGATCGGTGAAAACGGCAGGATGGCATGCCAGGAATACTGCTGGCTGAGCGCCGTCTGGACAAAAATCATGTCCGCCCCCTCCGCGACGGAGGAAACCGCAATCCACTCCGCTCCGGAATGCCGCAAGCGGAGAGTGCGCAGCGTCTCCTCGAGGCGACGCTGGATCAGGGCTCCGTCCGCAAGGTGCCGGTGCCCGGTGAAGCCGACGAATTTGAACAGCGGTAGCGGCTCCACGGGGGTCATATGAGGGTGCGGAAACGCGCAGCATCGTGACAATCGGGTTGGTCATGTCCAGCGTTGAACCCATTCCCCCGGGACGGGGAGCATCAACCGATGCGCCTTGGTTCCATGGATGTCATCCCGCGGTGAAACGAGGAGCGGAAGAATGAGGTGGCGCTGGCGACGAGCGCGATTTCGATGCCCTTATGGACACGTCACGTTTGTTCACGGCTCTGCTGCCACCCGCGGTTGTCAGGAACGAACTCGCGGCCGTCGCCCGCCCATGGGGCGGCGCGAGGGGGGTGCCCGAAGAGAATCTGCATCTCACCTTGCGCTTCATCGGCGATTGCGACGCCGCGCGCCGCGACCGGATGATCGCTGCGCTGGAGCATGTGCGTGTGGAGCCTTTCGTGCTGCCGGTGGCGGGGTTGGGGGTGTTTCCCTCGCGCGGCAGGGCAAAGGTCCTGTGGGCCGGCGTGGGCGGCGGCCACACCCGGCTCTTCCAATTGCGCAAGCAGGTGGACGAAGCGTTGCTTTCGGTGGATCTGACGCTGGACGTGCATCATTTCCAGCCGCACTTCGCGCTTGCGCGCCTCGCGAAGGATTACGACGCCAAGGCACTCGCGCGTGTGCTCGAGCGTGGGGCGAAATTCGAGGCACCGCCTTTCCGCGTCACTGAGTTTCACCTCCTCGCCAGCGAACTGCACAGCGGTGCGGCGCCGCGTTATACGCTGGTGCGGAGTTTTGCGCTGACGACGGCATGATGCGGTGACGGCGGTGATAGGTTCGATGAAGGATGAGGCGGCGGAAAAAGAAAAAGCGGGGTCGTGAGACCCCGCTGGAAAAATGGCTGGTGTTCGCGGTGGTGCGAGCGTGGCGCGGAGCGGCTTACTTCCAGCTCAGGATGAGCGCGCTGAAGTAGGTGGTGTCGAGTTTCTCGACGCCGGCGGCGGGCATGCTCTGGTAGTCGTTGTTCACGCCCATGCGGAGCTTCCAGAAATCGCCGGACTTGATCGGGAGATCGAAACTCGTCTCGTGCACGAGCCGGTAGTTGGCGAAGTCCTCGAAGGAGGGCGTCCACGTGACCTTGTTGTTCATCTTGGCCCACCCGAGGGTCATGGCGTTGATGAGCGCGACATCGAGACCGGCGGACTCGAAGTCCGCCGCGCCGGTCGTGTAGGTCTCGTAGGTGTAACCGAGACCGAAGCGGACCTCGAGGTCCTGGTCGTCGTTCTTGATCAGCTTGCGGC